>JAHELQ010000375.1:4986-5552 GCA_024644125.1 Candidatus Aminicenantota bacterium
TGTGGCATGTGTCTCCGAAGAGTCCTTCCGGGATTATTACGGCCACTACTTTGCCGACCGGCGCCTGGACCGCCACAAGTGTATCGAGATTTATGTCGATTGGGCTCGTCGCAGTTGCAAGGATAAAAAAGCTGCGGACACAGTGTTTATAGCCGAATCCAATTCGACGGTAGTGGGATTTCTTGGCTTCATGGCGTGTGAACGGGAAGACAGGCGCTATCTGGGAAGTTCTGTGGGCGGCGTATTACCGGAATTCCGGCATCTGGGGGCCTTTCATAGGATGCTCCAGGCGGGACATGAGTGGGCGCAAAAGCAGGGGATCGATTATGTCCAGTATCAGACGCTTTTGACCAATACGCCGGTAAACCGTTTGCTTACCCGGGCGGGTTTCAGTATCGTCGATTCTTATGTCACTCTGCACGGTTGGTTCGATTAGACCGTCCCTATGATCCTGTGAAATACCTTTATATATTAGGGACAGTCGTGTTCACTGTCTACGGGCAGGTGATCCTGAAATGGAGAATCGGCAGGTATGTCCCGCTTCCGGAGCAAGCTTTCAGAAAAAT
>JAHELQ010000376.1 GCA_024644125.1 Candidatus Aminicenantota bacterium
CTTCTCATCCATTCCTTCACTTTATTTGGCGATGGTATTTTTCGCTCGCTTTTCCCTGAGAATTGCCGGAACAAATGAAGCATATCCTCAAAAAAGTTGGGTTTGGCGCCGCCGGTTCCTTTGACTGTCGCCAACCATATCAATTTGATCGGATTGCTGACCGCCAGTTCACCGCGCAAATTGAGATCAGGAAATTCCTTTCCCGCGTGGTCGATGTAATCCAGAATCCGGATGGCGGCATAGTCGCGCCATTTCAGTGATTTGAACGTTATATGTCCGTTTTTTTCCCCTCTGTAATACTTCAGCGCGTCGGGGTTTTGGATTTTCATCTCTTCCAATACCCATTCGCGAACTCCGACCAGCGCTTCGATATCATTCTTGGAGTTGCTCATGATGGCGTCAAGCTTGGGATTCTCTTTGAGCAACTGGTCCAAAAGTTTATGCGATCTGACACTGATCGCTATTCTATCGAGTTCTTCGATCGTCGGCATCGTTCTCTCCTTAATATAAATATAATTAGTACATTATAGTTTTATTATAAAAATTTGATGAGGTGATGTCAAATGTGGCTTATACAGCTTTACTTCCTCAAACAAATTCGCTAAAATGTCTTTGAATATCGCGATGATGGGGAGATGCCGGTGATGAAAAGACGTGTGAAGAAACATATTGTTTTGGTTGGGGCGGGGCATGCCCATTTACTGGCTATATCACGGATTCCGGACTTCCTTGGGCAAGGTCATCGGGTGACTGTCATTGGGCCGGATCCCTATCAATACTACTCTGGTATGGGACCGGGACTTTTATCTGGGATCTACCGCCCACAGGATGTTCGATTCCATATCGAAAAAATGACCGAACAGCGGGGCGGGACATTTGTCAGGGATTTGGTGGTGGAAATTGACCCCAAGCATAAAATCTTAAAACTGAAAAGAGGAGAGACGGTGACCTACGATCTCGTCTCGTTCAATACCGGCAGTCGGATCCCCGAATTGAAAAGCGTTTCGGGTGATCTGCCGGTAATACCGGCAAAACCGGTGGTAAATCTCTACCATGCGCACCAGTTGATCATGGAACTCGCTTCACGGCAAGCGGTCGGGATTGTGATTGTCGGCGGAGGGGCAGCCGGCGTTGAAATTGCCGCCAATGCCGCGATGATTGACCGGCATGTCAAACACAATATCAATGTGACATTAATTTCCCGACGCCGCATTCTGAATTCTTTTCTCCCCCGTGCGCAGCGGATCGCAACCTCGAAGCTGCAGGCCCTGGGAGTATCTGTGATCGAAAATTGTTCGGCGACATCCATCAACGAAGACTGCCTGGATTTGTCCGATGGACGGTGCCTGTTTTTCGATATTGTATTACTGGCGGCGGGTACGAAACCCCATCGGCTTTTTGAAGATTCCAAACTCCCAACGGGACCTGATGGAGGCCTTCTGGTCAATCAATATCTTCAGTCAACCGAATATCCCTCGATATTCGGCGGCGGGGATTGCATCCATTTCTCCTCCCGACCGCTGGAAAAAGTCGGAGTCTACGCTGTCAGGGAGGCGCCCCTGCTATTTCACAATCTCCTGGCCGCAGCCGGCGACCGGCCGCTCCGACCGTTTATTCCTCAACGAACATATATGCTGATCTTAAATTTAGGAAACAGGGCTGGAATATTGCAGAAAAAGCCATTTGTGCTTTCTGGGAAATGGATGTTCAAATTAAAAGATCACATCGATCGAGCCTTCATGCGCCGGTATCAACTCAGTGGCGAAACGGCCGAAAAGGAGAATTGAAAAACTATAAAGGAGGAAAGTGAGTGGGAATTCTGGACTATTTTAAAAAAGTGCCATCCATGACCGCAAAAGAAGTGGGGGCGTTTACCGGGAAGCGGGGGATCGGAGAATATGTATTACTTGATGTGAGGCAATTAAAAGAATATACAAAAGGTCATATAGCCGGCGCACTCTTGATCCCGATAGGAGATCTGCCGCAACGCATCGAAGAACTCGACCGGCAAAAACCGGTCATTGTCTATTGCGCCATTGGAGGGAGAAGCAGGGCTGCGGCGGCAATGCTTCTGGAAGCGGGATTCGCGGAAGTATTCAATGTGAGCGGAGGCTTCAAAAGTTGGAAAGGTGCCGGTGTGCAAGGTCCCCCGGAATCGGGGATGGCGTATTTTGGCGATATCGAAGACCCATTAGAAGTATTGGTATTAGCCTGGGCTATGGAAGAGGGAACTCGGCAATTTTATGAAGCCATGGAGAATTCGGAACGAGACGAAGCCGCAAAAAAGATATTTAAGGAATTGGCCGTCGTCGAGGTCTCTCATCAGGGAATGCTGGAGGACTTGCGCCTGGAATTGCCGGATAAAAAAGCGGAAAAGAGCGGCAGTTTGCAGAAAGTGTTTCATGATTCCGGTCTTCAGGAACTGTTGGTCGAGGGACAACTCAAACTGGCAGAGGCGCTCGACTGGGCAAAGAGTAAAGATACAGTCGAGGTTCTGCAATATGCCATGGCGCTTGAAGCGTCGCTCCTGGATCTTTACTTCAAACTACAGCTCCGCTTCAAATCCGGAGGTACACATTTGGTTTTTTTTAAATTGGCTCAACAGGAAAAGCAACATCTGGAGAGCTTTTCGGTACTTATGGAAAAGAGTCTTCCGGAGTGAATATAAAAAATTGTTTTTTTTAATTTTTTTTGTTGAATATATTTGCAGAATGTGCTAAATTTTATGCTAAACAAATTTTTGGCGATAATTTATCGTGGAAAATGTGTTCGGAAAGGAGGTTGGTATTGAAAGGTAATCGTTTCTCAGACGTTGTCAGGAGTAGCGAATCTTTGCTTCCGGGAGATGAACGATTGAGGAAAAACGATACCCAAAATATTGACCAGAGTTCATTGGTAAAAAAAATGGCAAAATATAAATTAAAATGTGGTTTTTTTTACATTTTAATATTATATATTGTATATTGTAGTTAGGGGTGCCCCCGGCACTAATATAAGAGCGGTCCCTATGGGGAGCTTCCCTAAGAAACAGCACCCATGTAAAAAAGGCCCCGTTTCGGGGCCTTTTTACTTTATACCCTAATTTACGGATTCTCCAATCAAAAAAGGAATAAAAAAACACTCCCGGGATACCCCATCCGCAACTCAAGCTACAGATTCTCGGCCGATCTTCCCTTCTTTTTACTAAAACTCTATCTTTTTAATTTTAATATTGCATCCAGCAACTCATCGACATTTGTGTAGGGATTGTGATTGAAGATGAGGGCGGACGGTGAATCGTTTTTCAGGTTTTGGCGAATTCGCCTTGCTCGTTCTCGAGCGTCATCCGTTTTTTCTTTTATTTTTTCATAGAGAAAGAAGTCGGTTTTATCGTATTTTTTAAGGTATTCTTTTTTTTCGATATATTTAATGACTTCGTTGGAGTTTGAGAAGGGGCGTGCAATATCTTCGAAATGTAGCAAAATCCAGAACTGGAAGGAAATGCTAGAAAAAGCAAACGTTTATAAACCGGCCTCTTCTTCTGGTTTGATTTCCCTGGTTTTGGCATTGGTTGGTTTCTCTTCATCCTCCATGTCAATCTTGAATAGGTTGGGGTTAATCATTGGCAAGGCCCCGAAGCGTCCATCGAGATACCATTTACCGAAATTAACTTCGCTCCTCACCTGGTTTTTATCGAATTCATCAAGTGAAACTAGTTCCGTCGCTCCGAACTGGTTTTTTTCGGTGAACCAGATCTGGTCACGCCCGACTAATTCTGGGTCAAGTAAACTCACGTCATGAGTGGCCGCTATCAATTGCGCGTTATTCGGATTGGTGCGGGGATCCTGAAACAATTTTACTATATAAGCCGACATCATAGGGTGCAAACTACTATCCAGTTCATCGACCACGAGTGTGGAGCCATCTCGAAGAGACTCGACGATTTTGCCCGACAGGTCGTACATCTTAATTGTTCCTCCTGATTCCTCTTTTAAATCGAAGGGAATATTTCCTATCTCTTCGTCTCCATGGAATCTTTTGTGGTAGGTGATAGGGCGATATCCAAAATCCTCGAGTATTAAATTTTTCAATTCTTCCGGGAATTTCTCAGGGAACTTGAATTTATTTTTATCCACACCAGGATCGGCTTCCAGCTCCAAATCAGAAATTCCCACGTCAGAAGATATCAAAAGGTTGATGACCTGATTTTTGAAGCTTTTTTCGTCATTGTGTCTCTTTAAAAGAATCGTTGTTTCAAAAAGAGGCGATGGACTATCTTTGGAGTCTGCTCTCGTATGGAATTGGATAGCGGTCATAAAATACAAGTAGAGCTCTTTTAGCTGTTTGTGATTACTATTGGCGGCCCGTGATAGGAATAGTTGATTGGGCAGAACCGTTTCTTCAATATTTCTTTTCCGCCCTTTTAATTGTGTTCCAAATTTTGTTTTCTGTCCTTTTTTTCTCTGAAAGAGAATCGCCTCCTGCTTGTGGCGAAAGGACGCCAATTCCTCGAAAATAATTTCTTCACGTGTATATTCAATAGAGTAGCGGTATCGAATATCGTCCAGAGCGATAAATTCGATTTCGAAGCGAATAGGTATTCCTTCAGTATTGCGGTCCAGGCGGAATGGTTTATAGACCGGTATCTTCTCACCTACTTTTAAATCGGTGGACGTTACAATCAAATTTACGAAAGCGTTGAGGGCTATTAGTAAATTGGTTTTTACTGAGGCGTTCGTCCCATGTTTTCGTAAAAAAATACGAAAAAAGACAAAATTATGTTTTCAATAGAAGGATATCTACGTCAGAATAGAAAGTCAATAGTCAATAGGGGAATTATTTTTCGTAGCAGCCTGGGTCGTGGGCGGGGCCCTGGGGGCGGGGGGTGTATTCGAGGTCGGTGTTGGGGGCGTTTTGTGAGGTGCCTTTGTCAATGGCGGGGGAGGTGCCGGCGAGATGATATTCACCGGCGGTTCCCCAGGCGGGGGCGATGAAGAGGGGATCGGCGGAGTCGTTGCCGGGGCCCAGGAGGCCGCTGCGGATGTCGCCGATCGAGTATTCGCGGCCGTTGGCCTCCACCTGGATATCCTGGTGGGGGCGGAAGAAAAAATTGTACTGGAAGGTGGCTTGCACACGGGGACCGAAATAGGCGACCCCGTAACCGCCTGCGATAATACAATTGCGCATGGTTACATCGATATCAGCGTATTGGTCGTAGCCGGCGTACATAGAGTATGCGCGTCGCGAGGGATTGTCGTGAATCGTCACGTTGACAATTTCAAAGGTATCCCCGTCGTTGACCCCATCGATGACCAGTCCCGCCCAGGGACTGTCTCCGCCCACTCCGTCTCCGGTGCCGTAAATCAGGCAATTCTCCACCTTGCTGCCGCCGCTCCAGAGCTTGATCCCGTCGCACGAGTTGTTGGCCACAATACAATGGTGAATGGAGGTATTGGCCGCTTTGGAGTCTAAACCGTCGCCGCGGTTGTGGCGGGCGCGAGTGTCTTTGATCTCGATCGGACCCGATGATGGCTCGAT
>JAHELQ010000377.1:0-3439 GCA_024644125.1 Candidatus Aminicenantota bacterium
TAAACGGTACACGCCGGTCACATAGAGGATCGAATCGCGGCTGCCTGGAAGGTTGAATAGATACACAGCAGTCGAAGTTTGCTCGTCGAGTTGCAGATCACTGTATTGAAGTGGACCATTTTGGCAGGGTACCATCTCTACCCAATTTTTGGATTGCTTCGCTGTGAGTCGCACGCGGGAGAAGGCCGGATCGTCCTTTGAACGCCGCCATCCGTCGATGTGGATTGCGTATCCTCCCAGCAGGATGTCCGCTTGCAGATGTATCTCCGGCTTCGATTCCAATCCCGGCAGCCTGATCACTTCCCCGCGGCAGAGCCGGTAATCGTAACCATTGACGGAAAAACGGATGTGCCGGCTGATATAGTCTTGACTCCGGGAATACGGTACATGCGCCAATGTGGCGGTTTTTCCGTTCGCCGCGGCCCACTGCCAGAGCAACGGATCATCAATCCGGCAATCGCGGAAGCTTGAACGATAGGTCGTCAATGGCCGCCCGGGATGCCGGCAGGGAGTGTGGAAGCCTCCGATATGGTTGTTTTCGGAGGGTCTTCCAGTGAGAATCGAAGCCAACGCCGCAGGCGTCTGGCAATTGAATTCGTTGACCGTCAACGGTCCCCACGCGCCCTCGCGAGCAACGGATGCTAGACGGGGGAGTTTCCCATCGCGGAGGAAACGCTCCACCAGCGGAAACGAGGCGGCGTCGATAATCAGACATACGACTTTGGGGTTTTCCACGGCCGGCGTTTGGGTGTGGGAATTCATCGGGTTTATTTACAGATATCCCGTAAAAACGAAAGTTTTGAATAATATGTTTCAGTGTAAGAAATGCCTTTTTTCCCCAGATAGTCGAGGGTCCACTCGTATATGAATGCCAATTCGTCCATGTGCAGGTGATTGTCGAATAACGAGCGGGTTCTCAGGTATTCAATTTCACATTGCACCAGGCGTTCTAGTTTCCCTTCCACCGAGACGTGATCGAAAAATATCCCGAACACATTGCCGGACCGGAGGGATTCAAAATTGATATCATATCGGACTCTTCTGAAGGCTGGATAGCGTTTGAAGCCGAAGCCGAATTCGTCGGCCAGAAAATCTTCTAATGTGCCTTCGATCTTGACTGCGGAGCGGATGGTTTCCCTCCGTTTCAGATCGTCTTGTTTGTAGATTTTCCGCTTCACGTTGTATTTGCCGTCGGTCCTGGGGATGAAGGAGATATAGCCCCTCTCCTCTTCAGGCGCCGTCACCTCGAACAGATGGTTGTGATAATCCCATTTCTGGAATTCATCTTTGTATTCCAGGATATAGCCCGGCATGCCGCCGGATTTGATTTTTGAATAGATATCCACAGTCAAATCCCAGATGCGCGAGCCGCAATCGAGATTGAGTTTGTACTCGATTTCGAATTCGCTCTCCATTTTCCGGTAGTAACATTGGTGGTTCCCCAAAAACAACGAATGGCGGTCATGATGTTTGACGCACTCTGCCAGAAGAGGGCTGCCACCAGGGCATCCGGCGTTCGTCTCCAGACTGGATGTCAGGATGCCGGAAGAATCCATCGCTTCCCGGCCGATGGCGATGATCGGTTGCATCGTTTTGGCGGTCTTGATGAAGATGATGTCGGTTTCGCTGAAGCGCAATTGGCTGAAGAGGGAGATATCCCGGAGCACCTCGACATCTACTCGATCTTCCCGGAGGAACCGTTGTTCGGCGCAGGAAATATAGAAAAGCGGCACCAACGAAAAAACCTCGTCCCGGCTGAAGAATTCGTAGTCCCTGTCGATATGGTCCAGATTCTTCGCTTCAAATTGCATATCATGAAATAAATCGCCGTAAGCTACTGTCCCTTCGCCGAGGATATTATTTCTGAAGGTGCGGATGGTGTAGCGAAGCTGTCGATCCAGCGCCGCAATTGGAATATACACGCTATTACCCCTGCTGTCGAAGCGTTCCGGCGGCATGTCCAAAAACAAAAAATTCCAGTTTTCGTTGTCTTTTATGATTCCATTTATATGATGGATGGAACCGATGACGAGCCAGGCCTTCTCTCCGCTTTCCTCGCAGGCTCCGTCGAGAGCTCCATCTATGTGTTTCATAATCGCGGCGAGGGAATCCTCGTCCGGCGGCATATAATAATGGCGTTTCATGGTCAATCTCCTCCGATGATCATATCATGCGAGATAATGGCGGTTTTTTTCCCGGCCAACACCTCCTCCACCTGCCTGCAAATCAGAGCCGGCAATCCGGCTTCGCGAATCAGAATCGCCAGATGGCACAACAACGAGCCCCCTTCGAACACAAAACCCGCCACATCTTCCAGAACATACGACAGCACTGCGTAAGGCCGCCTGGCGACGATCACCGGCTTCGCCTCCATGTGTTTGATCTCCTGGATGAGGGCGAACAATTGTTCGTTCGACGCCAGCATGTCGTCGATCCGGTTGACGCTGACGCCGGGACTGATGCTCAACCGCGATAAATCGTTTTTACCTTCGAGCCGGAACACCGGCCCCTGGGCGACGCCCCGGCTAATGATCCTGCATTGCGACCGGTCTTCGCCGGGATAGTCCCATCCGGCACTCTCTGTCGAATAATCGATAAAGAAAGGTTCTTTCCGGTGCAACACCCATTCCAGTTTGACATTGGGAAACGAAGCGTTCATCGCCTCGGTGAAGGCGAAGATGCTGGCGATGGTGGCGATGGTAAAATGCCCGGCCAATTCATCGCTGTCTTCGCTGAAGGATTCAATCTCCACCCCGCCGTCGCTTGCGGCGGATTTGCGGCAAATGATTTCGCTGCAATCGGCCAATCCCCGGTTGATATCCATGAGGCCCTGGGAGGAAATCTCCAACAACAACCGGCGGCCTGGCAGCAATTGAGATATGAAGCCATAGTCGCCGGCGATAAAATCCCGGCAAATCACAGTATGGCGTGCAGCGCTATCGCAGCGTTCGTAGGTGTGGAGCAAAAACTCATCGAGCCTGTCCTTCGGGATGATTGTCTGCCGGATGTTGCGGTCGAGGTCCAGGATGACGCGATCGATGGGGGAACTTTTCACGGCTTCGTCAATGGCATGAAAACGACTCTCGACTCCGCCGCGATTGAATTGCAATACCAGGCTCAATCCCGTGGCGACGCCATGTTTCGCGGCCAAAATGTACGCCGGAGCCCTCTTTTTCACATACAACCGGTAAATTTCCCCGCAATCGCCGAGATCCTCTTCATTGTCGATAAATCGACCGGAATAGAGATTGCGGACCTCCACAAACGGCTCCGATGAATGGATCGTCCCGGAAGCCTGTGTCGTGACGGGCCTCACTTGCAGGATGTAGAGTTGCAGCTCATCCCAGGCCCATTCCACGTCTATTTCATAGCCGAAGGCCTCCCTCAACAGATGTGTGGTTCGAGACACGGCGGCTAGCTTTTCTTCGATATCACGCGG
>JAHELQ010000377.1:3449-5510 GCA_024644125.1 Candidatus Aminicenantota bacterium
ATACCTCGTCGTTGCCGGACACCAATTTTTCCCCATTTCCGCGGACCCATTCAATGTAGGGGGAAGCGGGCGAGCCGGCATCGGCGGCGGCGAGCGGCGGGCGGCTGAACGACACGCCGGCGATACGGCAGGAGACCATCCTCTGGATGATGACATTGATTTCAGGAAACGGTCGGTAACATTCCGCGCGGATCCTGGCGACGATTGCCGGGTAACTGTAGTATGACCTCCATACCCGGCACACGGCATCGATAATTCCATCCAGGCCGCCGGCATTCAACACCGAATCATATATGCCGGCGAAGCTCTTGCTCTCCGTATCCTCGTTTCTCGCCGACGAGCGGACGGCAAATAGACAGCCTTCGAAATCGCCGAATACCTCTCGCATATGTTCATCGAGCAAATTTACAAACACGGGGCTCAAGACAAAGGTTTCCGCCTGTCGAGCCAGAGTCTTGACACTATCCACCAAAAAGCAGCCGAACGTTGTCTGCAATTCCGCGAAATAATCTTCGAGAAACCTGGATAGCTCCGGTTGCTCCGACAGGGCGTCGAGAAAAAAATCCACAGTCACGCACATGGCTTCGGGGACATTCACCAACGAATGGATCCTTGCGAGATTGGCGAATTTGTTGCCGGTATCCGCCGCTTCCATTTCCGAAACGGTGGCTGCCGGGAAATCGACAAAATAATTGTTCCTGACGATGGAAGTCATGGATAATCTCTTAATTCCCAAGAAAATCCTTGTGGATTTTGGTTGTCTGGGCGCCGCGGGACCCCTGGTATTTGCCGGTGTAGAGGACAATCTTCCCTTTGGGCTTCCAGAACATCATTTGCCCGACGTTGATATATGGGTACACTCTCACCGGATGCACGCAATAGAGTTGCAGGGTCAGTTGGCCGATGAACCCGATGTCGCACAAGGAGGCCGACAGGTTGATGAAGATTCCCAACCGGGCGATGGAGGAGCGGGCATTGAACGTCGGCACATATTTCGTGCTGCCCAGCACCTCCGTGGTGTTGGCCAGATACAGGATGTTCGGTTGCAACACGAAGCCGTCATCGGGGATCTCGATCACATCGTATTCATTGATGATTTTTGGATCCAACGGAAACTGCCTGTATACCTTCAAATATCGATCCAACCTGAAATTGTAGCTATTGGGATTGACATTCTCCAGGCAGTACGGATCGATGATGATGCTCCCATTTTTCACACTTTCAATAATCTCGGTGCCTGTTAAAATCATAGCGACACCTTAGCGACCCCGCCCTTCCAGCAAAGCTGTTATTCGGTCGATTGTCAGGAAGTTTTCCAGATCGACCTCTTCCGGTTTGAACAGTATTTCATATTCCTTTTCAATCTCCATGATCAAACGCAACAACATCATGGAGTCAAAACCGAAGGTTTCCGCCAGGTTGACCTGCCCGTCCAGTTCGCATTGTTCGACGGTGGAGATGGAGCCGATAATTCCGGTTATCCGGTCGAAGTGGCCGTTTCCGCCTGCCGATGGCGGTTGCGGTTTGCGGTTGCCGTCGCCGATCTCATCCAGGTACGACTTCTGAAGTTTGTTGCGATCCACTTTACCGTTGGACAGATAAGGAATGGCGTCCAGAATCATGAAATGATTGGGAATCATGTACTCCGGCAACTTGCTCTTCACCACATCCCGCAATTGTTGCCTGGACAGGTTTTCGTTCAGCGTCACGAAGGCCACGATATCGGCTGCTTCCCTCTCTTTGATAAACAGGCATAAGGCCTCTTTGACGCTGGGCAATTCGAGCAAGGTGTTCTCGATCTCCGAGAGGTAGATACGGTTGCCGTATTTATTGATCATATTGTCCGCCCGGTCGATGAACACATAATCGCCGTCTTCGGTGATGGTCACCAGATCGCCTGTTTTGTACAACAATTTCCCCGGCAAAATGTCGCGTTTCAGTTTACCGCCACTGAGGACCGGATCGTTCCAATAACATTCCATCACTTGTGTTCCGCCGAGATACAACTCCCCCACTTCGTTCAGCCCGATGGGAGTGGAATCTTCCTTTAAGGCGTACATG
>JAHELQ010000378.1 GCA_024644125.1 Candidatus Aminicenantota bacterium
CTGGCGGAAGCGAATCTCTCAAGGATTCGCAATTCATCATGCGGCAGTCGTATGATGGCACTCCCGCCGGAGTAATCCTGTTCCACTCCTGGAGGCAAATCGTAGGGCAGGAGATTCATGGCTTCGAGGCCGGAGAATTCATCCAACCAGAATCGTCTCTGTTTATCGAGTCCGCCATCATTGAAACGGTTGGATTGCCAGACAGCGTAATCTTTATATGTTATGGAAAGGTTTGAGAGCGAATCGCCGGCAAAGAGCCGATGGAACTCTGAAAAGAGAATGGATAACGAAGTACCGTCGCTGATGATGTGATGCATGACTGTCGCCAGGACGATTCGTTCCCGGGGCAATAGAATGACACCGGCGCGGAGCAACGGCGCATCTTCCAATCGAAAGGGGCGGGTCAGACCGGCGATCGCCGTTGAGAGCGCTTCGCCCTGTTCGACGTCATCGCGACAATCGGTACAAGAGAGTGAGAAATCGATATCGCATTCATCATGGATCCGCTGAACCGGCTCTTTATCTTCGAAATGAAAGGAGGTCCGTAGAGATTCGTGCCTTCTGATCAAAGTCCGGAAGACCGCTTCGATTTTCTCCGGATCGGAAAAATGATCCAAAAACCGGAAATCGTGGATAATATAGGCATCGCCAGCTTCTCCCATCCGGTCAAGAATGAACAGCCTCTTTTGAGCCGAGGATAACGGATAGGCATCCCGAGCTTCGATAGAGACGATGCCCGCTTCGGAAGCTGCGGTAGCATTGTCCAGTAAATCTCCCGCATCGATGTTTTCCTGCTTCAATAACCGGCGGACCAATTCCCTTTGCTCAGGGGATAGTCCTGCCAGACGTTCTTCTAATTTATCCATGAGTTTAGTGTCCGGGGCAAGTGTCTGTTAATAAGGCTTTAACCTGGTCGGGCGACAAAGACTCCACTTTTGATAGAATGTCGCTCAGTTTATCGGTTTGTTTGATTTGCGGATCGATCGCATCTGCCAGTTCCGCCACAGTGGGGCTGGCGAAAAGGATGTTGAGGGGGATTTTGACGTTCAACTCCTTGTGGATGGAGGCCACCATGGAGATGGCTCTCAGCGAGTGGCCGCCCAGCTCGAAGAAGTTGTCGTGAATGCCGATGGGGCGGATGCCGAAAAATTGTTCCCACACCGAGGAAAGCTTCTCCTGGGTTGCGGTTTCTGGTTTCGCGTAGGCCGAGCTGAGATCGGGACGGTTCTGGATGGAGGAATCGAGAGGCGACTCTTCCTCGATCGGTTGATAGAAGTGTTCGGCCTTGCCGTCGCGTTTTTTTTGCCGCTCCAGATGAAGGAGTAAATCGGAGGTCCAGACAGCGACTCTGGGAAGGCCATGATCCAGGGCCCGCAGAAAAACCTCTACCCCTTCTTCGCGGCTCAGGCCGCCATGCAGGATCCGTTCGTAATCGGCGGCGGTTTTTGGGCCGGGGATTTTATGATCCACCGCTTCAAGCGCCATCCCGGTCTCTTTCCAGTCGTTCCAGTTGATGGTGAAGGCGTATGTACCGTCTTTGCGACGTTTGTATAAGGAATACGCGTCCATAAATTCATTGGCCGCGCCATAGCCAACCTCGCCGAACTTCTCTTCGAAGAGGACATCCCCCATACTGGAAAACAATGCCATAAAATCGAGAGCGTCTCCTGCCAGCAACGCGTCCACCAGGAGGGCGCCCTCCACTTTGGAGGCAATGTTGCGAAGCACTTGCTCACGGGTCCGGTTCTGGATGATGCCGTCGTAGTCTATGACGCCTGCCGCGTGGATCACGCCGTTGATGGAACCGAACCGTTTTTTCACGTCGGCGATCAAGGACTTCATGTGACCGGGATCCGCGATATCGGCGGAGAAGCAAAGGATTTCGGCGCCATGGGCCTCCATTTCCCGGACGTTCAAGATGTTGACGCAGATTGAGTCGAAGCTGTCGTGTCCGGATATATAGCGATCCCACTCTTCCCGGGGCGGCAAACCGCGTCGCCCTACCAACGCCAGTCTGGCTTTATGATGGTGGGCCAGGTGGCCGGCGATGCTGAATCCCATGCCGCCGAAGCCGCCGAGAATCAGGTAAACTCCTCGCTCTCGAAGATGGGGATGAGGGGCTGCCGATTGCGGCAACCGCTCCGGCCGGAACGATTGCACCCAACGGTACGAACCGCGAATCGCCACCACCTGGTCGTCGATAGGCGACGAGAACTCGGCGATGAGGAGTTCGAGCAGCCGGGCATCACAAGAGGAAGCTACCTTCGCTACCGGCACATCCACACACCGGCAACGGATGGTGGGATATTCCAGCGGGATGATCTTGATGGCCCCCAGGGCCGTCGCTTTCAACGGATCGATGCGCGGTTCGTCGCCGGTCACTTCGAAGAGACCATCGGTCACGAATTCGATGTCGAGTTCGTCGCTCACCAAGCGCCGCCCCAAAGACTGGACGATGCCCAAAAGGCTGAAGAGTCCTCGTTCCTGGCTGTGAGCCACCGATTCCAGATCGACCGCTTCCAGATCTTTCCCAACGGATGCATCGCTGACATTCCAGAGATGAACAATCTTTCGGGGAGCAAAGCCCTGCCGCGCCAGACTCTCCAACAGACGGTCGTAATGGGAAGCCTCTTTCGGATCGAGAACAAACTCCAGATGATTCGCCTCTTCAACGAACGCGTCTCCCCTTCGGGCAACGGCCACCGATGCGTTCATCGCTCTCAAGCGCTGCAAAAAACACTCTGAGAGGACGCTGGAATTGGCAAATACCAGCCATTGTTTTTCAGATGGGGCCGATGAGGGCTTCGGCAAAACCGATTGTTGCCAGCCGGGGAAATAGAACCAATCGGCCATATCCTCTTTTTTGCGCATCAACCGGTCCTGCGCCAGCATGCGGGAGCCTACGACGAACGGGTCGCCTTTGATTTCAAAGCGTTGTTTCTCGAAGGGATAGGTGGGAAGCGGGACACGACGAACGGGAGTCTCGCCGCAAAAAGCGTTCCAATCGATGGCTCCCCCATGGAGCCAGATGTCGGCGATCCGGTTGAAAAAATAATCCAGTTCGGCGGAGGGTTCTTTGGGATGCTTCAAAATATTGAAGCAGGAGATGGAATCTCCCTTCGCCGGGTGGCTATCCAAAAACAGCGGCAGCCCGCGGTCGGAGCCGATCTGGATAAATAAATAGTTCTTGTGGTTCAACAATGTCGAGAGGCCGTCGAAGAAGCGGATGGGTTCCTCTAGATGCCGGGCCCAGTAAGTGGGATCGGCGGCTTTTGAGCCGGTGATCCAGTCGCCGTCGAGACCGGAGATGTAGGGGATCGACGGGGCCTTCAAGGTAATGGAGGCCGAGATCCTGTCGCGAAAAATCGTCGAGACCCGGTTCATCAACCGCGAATGGCTGGCGCGGGGGAAATTGACCCGCAAACTATCGACACCTTCCGCTTGAAGACTGCCCTCAAACGCTGCGACATCCGTTCGCGGGCCGGATACAATACAGAGGTTGGGGCCATTTACCGCCGCCAGCGAGACCGCCGGGTATTCCGCCAAACGACGGAGAGTACCGGCTTCGGAGAGAGGCACGCCGAGCATGGCGCCATCGGGCGTCTGCTCCATCAATTCACCACGCCACACCGCCATGCGCAACGCCTCATCGAGAGTCATCACTCCAGCCAACGCGGCAACCGCGTATTCGCCGAAGGAGTGGCCGATCATGGCTTCAGGAACGATGCCCCAGCCCATCAGGAGTCGTGCCAGAGCGTGTTCGAACACCAGTTTTACCGGCCCCGAGTAGAGCACATGGTCGAGCATCCGCTTCGCCTCTGCCAGCGAAGCTTCATCGCCCGCTTCGGGGTAGAGGAAGAGATCCGCCTCGCGATGGAGAATTCGATTCAATAGAGCGAAGCCTTCATCGAGAGCTGCGCGGAAGACCGGTTCGCTCCGGTACAACTCCTGTCCCATTGTGACATATTGGGAGCCCTGACCGGAAAACATAAACACCACCGGTTTTACGGTCGAGCCAGCATCGACGCTGCGGAAGCGCGGACTCGAAGGCGACAATCCAGCGACGGCGGAATCGACATCAGAACATACCAACGCCCGCCGGCGGCGCATATGGCGTCTGCCCGCCTGAAGGGTGAAGGCGGCGTCGATGATGTTGGTGTCGGGGTTTTGCGATAGGAATGCGGATAGGTTTCCGGTCATTTTATCGAGGGCTTCGGCGGTTTGGGCGGAGAGAAGAAGGAGATGATGCTTCCGGTGGGACGACGTTTCTTCGTGTCGATCGAAGGCATCGGCCTCTTCCAGTATGGCGTGCGCGTTGGTGCCGCCGATACCGAAGGAGCTGACAGCCGCCCGGCGGGGATGATCCTTTGCTTCAAAATCCCTGAGAGCGGCGTTTATATAAAAAGGACTGTTCTGGAAATCGATGGTTTTGTTGGGCTGGCAAAAATGCAGGGTCGGGGGGATTTGTTTGTGCTTGAGCACCAGCACGGTTTTGATAAAACCCGCGACGCCGGCTGCGCTATCCAGATGGCCCAGATTGGTCTTGAGGGCGCCTATGGCGCAGAAGCCCTTCCGCTTTGAATCGAAGGCTTTGCTCAATGCCTGGATCTCGATGGGATCGCCCAGGGATGTGCCGGTGCCGTGGGCCTCGATGTAGCCGATGGTTTCCGCCGGAACTTCGGCCATCAATTGGGCGGTCTTGATGACATCCGCCTGTCCCCCGATGCTTGGGGCGGAGAATCCCACCTTGCGGTTGCCGTCGTTGTTCAGGACTATGCCTTTGATGATGGCGTGGATAGTATCACGCCGTTCGAGAGCGTCATCCAACAATCTGAGCGCCACCGCCCCTGCCCCTTCGCCGCCTACCGTCCCGGTGGCGTCCTCGTCGAAGGCCCGGCAATGGCCGTCTCTGGAATAGATCATCCCCTCCTGCCATATATAACCAGATTTATACGGGATCGTCACCGTCACGCCCCCGGCCACGGCCATCTCGCATTGACCGGTGAGAAGCGACCTGCAGGCCATGTCGATTGCCACCAACGAGGTGGAGCAGGCGGTGTGAAGGGTGACTGCCGGCCCGCGGAAATTGAATTTATAGGCGATGCGGGTACTCAAAAAATCCTTGCAGCTATACTGGGAGAATTCGAATCCCCCGAAGGCGCCGCTCTCGCCCGACAGCAGGGTCAACGCTTCCCAATTAAAACTTGAAGAAGCCCCGCCGAAGAGGCCGATGGCCTCATCCCCCGCTTCGGGATTGTAACCAGCGTGTTCGAGAGCCTCCCATACACATTGATGGAACACCCTCAACTGAGGATCCATGACCGCCGCTTCGGCAGGCGTGTAACCGAAGAACGCGGCGTCGAAACAATCCTTGTCTTCCAAAAAACCTAAAGACTTGACGTATTCTGGTTCTTTCAAGAGATCACCGTCTACTCCCGCTTCCAACAATTCCTGTTCCGTAAACGAAACAATGGATTCTACCCCCAGTTTCAAATTCTCCCA
>JAHELQ010000379.1 GCA_024644125.1 Candidatus Aminicenantota bacterium
TGGAAGGGATCGATCTACCTCATCTTCGGTAAGAAGCGTCGATCGAGGCTTCGATGGGGGCTTCGAGTAGCGATGCTAGAGATAAATCTTCAAATTTGATGATAATCTGCCGGAATATGTATTCGAACGAAGCCCGGTTCGACCGCCGTTGCCAACAAATATGCAAAAATTTTATAAGCCGTCACATAATTTACCTGTCCCTCGTCCTTCCTGATTAACGGGCTTCGAGAGTGATAGGGGAGTTGTGTGTCTGCTGGTTGCGGAGGTAGGTGACGGTAGTGGTGTCGCCGGGTTTGAATTGTTTGAGGGCCGCGGCGTAACCCTGGAGAGATTCTATGGCGTGGGGGCCGAGTTGGATGATGATATCGCCGGGTTCGAGACCTGCTTTTTGAGCGGCGGAATCTAAGGCCACCTGGGCTGCTCTAACTCCTCTGCCAGTGAACGAGAAATCGGGCATGACGCCGGTTTTTACGTTGCGGGCGTTTGAGGGTGGCGCGGCGGCAGATGGTGGTGGGGGTGCCGATGGGGCTTTGCCGGTAAATGCCAGGGGTTCTGTTCTTTGGGAGAGGTAGAGCAGGAGCTCGTTTGCGACGGTCGCTACTTTTCCCAGGCCCGAGGCGTCTATTTTGTCTGCGGTGTCGGCGGGCGTGTGATAATCTGAGTGGGCGCCGCTGAACAGTTGGATGGCGGGGATGCCGTTGCGGATAAATGTCGCATGGTCGCCGGATTCGAGTTCCTGCGCGAGCAAATCTGTCTGGATACCGGTGGTGAAGCCGATGCCCATAAAAATGAACCGCCATTCGCGGGCGGAGGAGGCACCGATGACTTTAAGTTTTTGGTCCCGCAACCTACCGACTGTATCGAGATTGACTGCGGCGAAGATTTGTTCGTAATCAGATTCTTTTATTGTGTCAAAAAAATGCTTCGAACCTAGAAGACCGCTCTCTTCGCCGGTAAAGGCGATGAAAAGGATCGGGCGCGTGGGGTTGAAATCCGGGCTCAGGCTTCGGGCCAATTCTATTAGCGCTGCTATGCCGCTGGCATTGTCGTCTGCTCCGGGATGGATCCGTCCGGAGAATTTTTCTGATACGAGGGGGCCTGTCACTCCCAGATGGTCATAATGGGCGCAAAGGATGACCGGTCGATTTTTCAGTTTGGGATCGGAACCGGGGATGGCGCCGATAATGTTTCGCATGTGAATCGAAGTGTTATTAGGGCCTTTTTCATCCCATTGCTGGATGTATGTTTGCCTGTCCCCTGCGGGTAATAGGCCAGCCGCCTTGAATTGGCCTGCGATATAATGGGAAGCTTTTTCGATCCCTTTACTCCCGACGGCGCGTCCTTCCAGGTCTTCGGAGGCAAGGTACTGGATATGATCTAGCATTCTTTTGCCGGAGAATGCCGGTGGAAGTTCCGCCAGGGGTTTTACCGGGGCGATATGCAATACGGGCTTTGGTTCGCCGCTTTCGCTGTTTCCGAGGTACGCAGTAAGAGGGGAATCCACAGTGGGCCATTGGCCTTTATGGGTGTTTATGGGTTCGGTCCCGCTAAAAGCGAGATAACTATATTTGCCGTAATGAGGCAATTTGCGGCCCAGGCCGGATAACGCTTCTGGCGAGTGGGCGCTCAGGAAGACCGCGACCCTGTTGGGATTGAGTGGATGACGAACTGCCGCTATCACGCTCATCTGGGATATGTCCAGCGTTTCGTCGCCCAACATGAGAGTGCGCTCATCTAGTCGCGCTTCATATGGGGACAGGCCGGTTTGGATAATATTTTTGAAGAGATTTTCGTTTCCAAAGATCCAGACAGCCCTGGTTGCCGGGATGGAGGCGATCTCGTTGTCAAATTGGATTGTGAAACTGACTGAGTGTTGGCTCGACCATGACGCGGCCAGTTTTTTGTATGCCTCTTTCAGTTCTGCGGGAGCCCTGGAGGGTAGGATGATCAGGATCTCCTCGGCCCCGAAGGCATTGGAAAGAGCGGGAGGGATTTCATTGGGGTGGAGCCGGCGGAAAAGATCGAAGTTGGGATCGATATCGACTCTGAGGGGGCGCTCGGCGAAGCGGACGATGTAGTTTTGCTCTGCCCGGTCCATTGTGACAGTCTGGAGTTGGGCCTCCCGATGACCATCCAGAGTGACGGCTACCGGGATGGTAAGGTTGTATGTTTTGTCGGTTTGCGTCTGCAGCAATGTGAAGCTCAGGATGTAGCCGTTATCGCCATCTCCCGAAGAAATATTCGCCTCTTTGAGTTTAAGGGCCGGCGCTCCGGTTTGCGAGGTCCATTGGTTGAAATATGGCGCTAAATTTGTGCCGGTTACGGATTCGAAGGATTGTCGCAGGTTTTCGAAGGTGGCTGCGCGGAAGCGGTTGGTGTTGTAGAATGATTGGATGGCCGCGATGAATTTTTTGTCGCCCAGGGTCGTTCTTAGCATGTGATAGACCATCATGGCTTTTCCGTAACCTATGGCCGACGAGGCGGCGTCGAATCGGGAATGGAATTTGGCGATGGGGAAATCGTTTGTTTTGTTTACATAGTCCGAGTAACTTTGAAGCGTTGTTCGGCGATATTCCGAAGCCTGTCCCCGTTGTTCCTTGATCAAGTGGTCGGCCAAATAGACGGTCAGGCCTTCGCACCAATTGCCTTTGCCGTAATCTACAAAAACACTGTTGCCCCACCAGTTGTGGAGTAATTCGTGGGGATAGGAGGAGTGAAGGATAAAAGGGAAGCGGATGATTTTTGGGCCTAGAAGGGTAAAGGATGGCATGCCGTATCCTGTTTCCCAGAAGTTCTCCACCAGCGCGAATTTGTTGTAGGGGTAGGGGCCGATGAGCGCTTCGTACATATCGATATATTGGCCGGTGGTGTCCAGGTATTTTTGAGCTAGCGATTGATCTGGGGTGCGCAGGAATGCCATGATATCGATAGCGCCTGTTTTTTGGGAGTATTCGTGGAATTTTGCCGCTACGAGGAATATCTCGTCCATCGGCTCCGGAGAATCCCAGACAGTGACAGTGCTATCGACATGTTTCTCGTGCAGGATCCGATTACCCTGGGATACGGAATCCCATCCGGCGGGGAGATTGGTCTTCAATTGAAATGTGATAAGGCTGGCGATTGTTTTGGGAAATTCTGGAATCCAAAACGAGGCATTGGCAAGGTATACTCCTTGCTCGGATATAATTCCGGCGGTTTCGCTAAAACCGCGGGCATATTCCGCACCCTGCCGAACCAGGGGATGGTGAATCTCTCCTTTGTACGAAATATAGAAATCGACTGAGCCTGTCCCTTTTCCTTTCTTTTTTTTCATTGTGACGACATAGTGTTTGATCTGAAGTTTTTGCCTGAGTAATTCCGCGTTGTCGATTCCGTAGGTTTCGTATGGGACCTGTCCCCCCTGGTGGATTGCGACTGTAGGTGAGTGGGAGGCGATGGCGAGGTTGCCGTGGAGGAGAAAGTGGATCGCCTGTCCCTCATATGCGGCCGGGAGGTGGATTGTGTCGGTTACTTCCAGGTAATGGGAATCAGGGAAGATTTTTACCTCTAGCTCATGATGGATTGTGCCGGCGGTGGATGCCGGAAGAGTGAGATAAATATTGAGCAGAAAAATGAACAGTATTGCGAGGGTTGCTTTCGAGGTTTGTTTCAATCGTTTCATTATGTTTTTTCCTTCATTTATAACAATAATTTAACGATAATTTTAAACCAAATTTGTTTTTATGTAAACCTGGGATTAATGTATCTGTTTTTTGTCTTCTTTCAGGATAGCCGTGAAATGTTAAAGAATTGCGATTTATTCGTATTTATGGTAAAAAATGTAAAGTATCTCGCCCATGCTTCAACCGGACATTTTGACAGGAAGACGTGTGAATCAGCGCGTATGGGCGGGAGCCCGGACTTTTGGGAATTCCTGTTATGGAAGTTTAAATGACAGGAAGCTGGGGCAGGAATTGCCTGAGCTTTTCGAGGGCCCTGTAACGGTGGGAAATCGCGTTTTTCTGATCTGTTGTCAATTGGGCGAAGGTTTTTTGCAATGGTGGATAGTAGAATATTGGATCGTAGCCGAAACCGGATTCTCCTCTCCGCTGGTCGATAATTTCTCCCTCCACCTCTCCGATGAAGGATTTTATGAGTCTTCCGTCCAGAGACAGGGAGACCGCGGTGACAAACGTCGCTCGCCGGTCGGCTTGATTTTCAAGTTTGTGGAGCAATTTCTCGATGTTTTTATCGTCTGTGGCTCCGGGATCTGAGTAACGGGCGGAATAGATTCCCGGCTCGCCGTTGAGCGCCGTCACGCTGAGTCCGGAATCTTCAGCTATTGTGTAGGTATTAGGGGCAAATTTACTATAATATACAGATTTTTCGGCTGCGTTCTCGAGGAAGCTGTTGCCGGTTTCGGAAGCCTCCGCCGCGATATTCAAATCGGCGAGGGAGAGCAATGTCACACGGAGCCGGTCGCCGGTATGCGCCAGAATCCGTTGGATTTCGCGGATTTTCCCTTGATTGAAGGTGGCGATCAACAGCGTGAGTTCACGCATTATAAGCTCTCGTTGATGATCTCCAGGATCCCCTGGATCGGCATAATCCGTTCGACGAAGAGGTTGTTTTTTGTTTCGGAAGTGATAAACACCAATTCTATTTCGTATGCCGAATCGTATTTCCTGAGGTTTGAGCGGATATAATGAATGTTCAGATCGATCAGCAATTTTTTAATTTCAATCATGAGGGCGGCGTTGTCTTCGATGCGGATGATATAGGCGTACATTTTTTTTTGCCGCTCCAGCATGTCGGAAATGGCGCGAAACATGCTCAAGATGATCAACACCAGTATGGTGACCAGGAAGGATGTGAAATAATATCCGCTGCCCACGCCGATGCCGATAGCAGCGACTGTCCAGATTGTTGCCGCTGTGGTGAGTCCGTGTACAGCGAACCGGGCCTGGATAATGGCGCCGGCACCCAAAAAACCGATACCGCTGACGATCTGGGCCGAAAGCCGCGCCGGGTCGCCGACTTGTGCTGCGGATGCGATTTTGATGGATAAAATAGTGATAAACGCGCTGCCGACTGCGATCAGGATATTGGTTCTGAGGCCCGCCTCTTTTTGGGAGAGTTCCCGCTCGAGACCTACGATGCCGCCCAGGATCGCCGCCAGGAAAATTTTTAGTAATATGTCTAATTCCATATCCCCTACCTTAGAAACTATTTTAACTGAAAATGTAGGCGATTGCAAAAATTATGACTAAAAACAATGTATAGAACGCAAAATATGGATTTTTCAATAATTTTTCCGGTTCCTCGGCTCCATCTCTATCTTGCAGGGATTTTTTGATGAACATCGCCAGATACACAACGATGAAGGGGATGGAATAAAGGAAGGTATCGAGTTTCTCCTGGTAGGCGAATAGGGCGAAGAATGCAAGAAACGAGATGGCGTTGAATATCATGAAGGACACCAACATGGTCATGCTATATTTCTTCAAGGACAACCGGTATCC
>JAHELQ010000380.1 GCA_024644125.1 Candidatus Aminicenantota bacterium
ATTGCTCAGTACCGAGCCCCCCATCTCCCCGGTGGCCTGGTCAACCTTCTCCACCGGCGTGAATCCGGGCAAGCACAATATCTTCGACTTCCTGACCACAGACAGGGCGACTTATATGCCAAAGATTTCCGGCTCGGATATCATCCCTCCCAAGCGGGTACTGAAAATCGGGAAATTCACATTCCCCATTTCGAAGCCAAAAATCGAGTTGAAACGCAAGAGTAAAAGCTTCTGGACGATTGTCGGCAGCAAAGGGATTTTCGCATCGGTGCTGCGGGTGCCCTATACGTTTCCACCGGAAAAGTTTTATGGCACTATGCTTTCCGGTCTCGGAACCCCCGACTTGAGGGGAACCCAGGGAAGTTTCTCTTTTTATAGCAGCGTCAACTCAGGCGGGCAGTCCGACATCTGGGAAGGGGAATTCGAGAAACTGGAATCGGCTGGCGAAAACAAATTCAAAGGCATTGTTCACGGACCGGGTAATCCCTTTGTCAAGGGAAACCCTCCATTGGAACTTCCGTTTTCCCTTGTTGTGGACCCGGAAAAAAAATCAGCGGTTTTCGAAGTGAACGGCGAAAAAATTTCCATCACGTTGGACCGGTTGTCCCCCTGGGTAAAATTGGAATTCAAGGCTGGATTGATCAAGATTTCGGGCGTTACCCAATTGGTATTGTCAGGTGTCGATCCGGTACGACTGTATGTGTCCCCCATCAATATCGACCCCGCCAGCCCCTCCATGCCGGTATCGCATCCGAAGATCTTCTCGGTTTACCTATCGAAACTGCTGGGCACCTTCGCGACATTGGGCATGGTGGAGGATACCACGGCGGTCAACGAGAAGGTTCTCTCCGAAGAGCACTTCCTCCAGCAGGTATATAGCGCCCAGGAGGAACGGGAGCGGGTCTTTTTCGACACGTTCAAAAAATACAAGAGGGGATTGGTGGTTCAGGTGTTCGAAGCCACCGATAGAATCCAGCATATGTTCTGGCGTTATATGAAGGATTCCGGCTCTCCCGCCGATACCCCTTCGGATGACAGCCGCGTCACCGGGGCCATTCTTGACGTGTACAAAGAGATGGACCGGTTCCTTGGGGAATTGATGCCCAAATTGAATGGCAACGACTGTTTGATGATTGTGTCGGATCATGGATTCAACGCGTTTAACCGCGGATTCCATTTGAACTCCTGGCTCCACAAGGAAGGGTACCTCGTGTTGAAGGATGGCAAAACCACCAGCGACAAATGGTACGCGGATGTGGATTGGAGCAAATCCCGGGCCTATGGACAGGGATTGAACGGAATTTTCTTGAACATCCAGGGACGGGAGAGGCACGGCGTGGTCAAGAATGGCAAAGAAGCCGAAGGGTTGAAGAACGAGATCAGAGATAAATTGATGAAAGTGATCGATCCCAAGACCGGTATACCTGCGGCAAAAATGGCCTGGAAGCGGGAAGATTTGTACAAAGGCCCTTATACCCAGAATGCGCCTGATATTCTGGTGGGTTATTCCGTCGGTTGCCGCGTGTCCTGGGAATCGTCGGTCAATTATGTCGGCGAGGAGTTGTTCTCCGATAACCTCCGGTTCTGGAGCGGGGATCACGCCTTTACCCGCGATGAAGTCCCGGGGATTTTCTTCTGCAACAAAAAGATCGATGTGAAGGATCCTTCGTTAATGGATATATCGCCGACAGTTCTGTCAGTATTCGGGATCGCCCCCCCGTCATTCATCGACGGGCGGGACCTGGGTGTGCAATGAGGAATGAAAGGATGAGGAAAAGATAAATGGAACGGCGAGATTTTATAAAAAGTACCGGAGTATTGCTGGCGGCGTCGCCCTTTATGAATTTTGCCGGTAGTAACAACGGGAAAAAGATGATCATATTGGGAATAGACGGTATGGATCCCGGCATCACCTATCAGTTGATGCAGCAAGGGAAATTGCCCAATATGCAAAAACTGGCCCAGAACGGCACTTTTACCATGATGCGCACAACGATTCCACCGCAGAGCCCGGTAGCCTGGGGGAGTTTTTCCACTGGCGCCGATCCCGGCGTGTATGGAGTATTCGATTTTGTGCACCGCAATCCTGCGAATTATATGGCATTCTCCTCGCAAGCGGAAACGACGGCTCCCGGGTGGATCGTGCCTGTGGGTAAATACAATTTCCCGCTGAAACCCAGCGAGGTGCATCTCCTGCGGGAAGGCAAACCTTTTTGGGATTATCTGGAAGAACGCGATGTCGAGGCCACGCTCTTCAAGTTGCCTGGAAATTATCCGCCCTCGAAGAGCAAGCAGAGAACCATCGCCGGGCTTGGTACGCCGGGCGTGGATGGCAACTACGGAACCTATATCCTGTACACCAACGACGAAAACGAGGTGGAGCGGGAGGTTTATCCCAACAAGATTTATTACGCCTATATCAATGACGAACACGTCATGGAAGAGGGCGTTATCGAAGGACCGCGCAACGATCTTCTAGAAGAGGGTGAAATAATCGAAGTCCCCTTCAAAGTTTATGTGGACTATAAAAATAAAACCGCCCGCATCGATGTTCAGGGCAAAGAGATTTTGATCTCTGAGAAAGAGTATTCCGATTGGGTGGAAATTGATTTTTCCCTCATCAAGCATATCAGTACTGTAACCGGTATGGTCCGTTTCTACCTGCTAAATTTGAGCGAAGAAAAGTTCCGGCTATATGTGTCGCCGGTTCATATTAGTCCGGCTCATCCGGCGGCAACGATCAGCACTCCGCCCAGTTACAGCGAAGAATTGGCGGAGAAATGCGGCTTGTTCCACACCATCAGTTTGCCCTCCGACACAAAAGCGTTGCAGCAAGGAGTCTTCGATATGGAGAACTTCCTGGTGCAGCATATGTCGGTTCACCGGGAAAGCGAAAAAATCTTCGCGTATGAATTGAACCGGTTTTTGGAGCGCAAGAGCGGTCTGCTATTTTTCTACTTCTCCACCCTCGACCTCGGGCAGCACATGCTCTGGTCTCTCACCGACAAGGAACATCCGTTTTACAAAGAGGAGGAAGCCGCCCGCTTCGATCATTGGCGCGACGACCTCTATATGCGCCACGACCGGATCCTGGGGGATGTCTTGAAAAAAGTTCCGAAGGATGTGGAGATCGTGGTAATGTCCGATCACGGCTTCGGCCCCTATCGCCGCAGCGTCAATCTGAACAATTGGCTCTACGATGAAGGTTATCTGACGGTGAAAGGTGGGGAGATTTTCGACGGCATGGGACTATTGGAGTATGCCGATTGGGGTAATACCAGAGCGTATTTCCTTGGACTCAACAGTATGTATCTCAACATGGCGGGCCGCGAAGGCAACGGGATCGTCAAAACCGACGAAAGGCGCAAACTTCTGGAGGAAATCAAGGGGAAGCTGGAGATGCTGACGGATCCGGAGACCGGCGAAAAGGTCGTTTCCACCGCCTATATCTCCGAAGACAATTTTTCCAGAGATTACCTCGACCGCGCCCCGGACATTATCGTGGGCTTCAAGAAAGGGTACCGCGCATCCAATGTCTCCGCGTTGGGGAATTTTTCCTCGGCCATGATTTCAAACAATATGGATTGGTGGGCGGGCGATCATCTAATCGATCCCAAATGGGTGCCCGCCACATTTATTTCGAATTTCAAGATAAACAAGAAAGTGCCGGATATAAAAGATATGGCGCCGACAATTTTAAAATATTTCGGCATCCAGGATGCCCCCACAATAACTGGAAAATCATTAATATAGGAGTAAACATGGCAAAAAAGGTAAAACTCAGTAATGAAAGCGCACAGAAAGCCGAGGAGATTCTCGCTTTTCATGGATATTCTTCATTGGACGAATTGGTGGATAACCTGATCGGTAAAGAGTACGATCTCATTAAATCCGATGACGACAAAGAGGAACTCGCCGATAAATTGAGCGGCCTGGGATATATCTCATAGTATAAATCCTGATTGAATTCCGGTTGTGCCGGACCCTTAGGAGGGCGTTATTTTATGCTTCATACAATAAATTATTCTATAACCCGGCTTTTTGACGTGATACTATATCCCTTTGCCTTTATCAACGATTTCTGGGGTATACTGTTTTTAAGCGCGGTATCGTCGTTGGTGGTGCTGGTGGTGTACAAGTACCTGTCTTCCCCCGGCAAGATAAAAGACGCGAAAGATAAGATAAAGGCCAATATCCTGGCCATCCGGTTGTACAGGGATTTCTGGAAGGTTATCCTGATCTCGTTTGGGAAAAGTGTGTTATACACGCTGAAATACTTTTCACTCAATTTGTTGCCGCTGGTGTTGGTGTTGCCGATTCTGGTGCCGATTTTTTCCCAGAT
Organism: Candidatus Aminicenantota bacterium; assembly: GCA_024644125.1. Lineage (GTDB taxonomy): Bacteria > Acidobacteriota > Aminicenantia > UBA2199 > UBA2199 > JAHELQ01. The sequence goes on from JAHELQ010000380.1 coordinate 4,343, forward strand.
GGATGTGCGTTACCGAATGAGGCCGTTCCAGACGGGCGAGGCGGCAGTTGTGAAGGCCTATTTTAATGATGCCGTGGATAATCTCGACATTCAATTGCAGGCGAGTGATTCTGTAAAACCATTGATGAATCCGGTGTTTGTGACGGCTAAAAAAGAGGTCAACTGGAGAGTGGCGGTACAGGCCGACAACGCATTCGACTTACAAATAAAAGTCGGAGACAAAATCCATACCAAAAAGTTGGCGGCCGGCAATTACAAAGGAGCGATCTCAAACAAAAAATACAGTTATTCTTCTATAAACCATTTTTTTTATCCGGCCGAGCCGTTGTTCGATTCCGCCGGTAACCTGAAGGCGGTTTATGTCGCCCATCCCGGCAAGACGGTGAATTTCCTCGGGACACGGATTCATTGGTTGTTGCATTATCTTGTATTGATGCTGGTGATTGTCCTGGGATTGCGCAAGAAATTCGGCGTCGAGTTTTAAAGATCGTTTAGAAAATCACTTGCAAATCTAGTATATTATATTACCAACGCGTAGCCGACTTTCATGAACACGGTTCTGCAAGTTTGGGTCAGCGCCAATTCGCTGGCCCCAAGGTAATCGTCGCTGTATCCCAGGAATAAAACCGTGCGGGGATTTAATTTATAAGAAAACAGAAACTGGGTAAACAGGTTCTTGTCTTCCGCTTGAACCGGGATTCGATATAGACTCGCGTTCCGCTCGACATTCATGAATTGCACGATCCCTCTGATAAAAGCCCGGCGGCTCAAATGAATGATTACTTTCAATTGGCTCAGTTGGGCCAGGAATAATCGTCCGCCGTCCACATGCAACGCGTTGAAGGAGTGGCTGGCGGATAGCGAGAGATGGGAGCCCACATTGTAAGTGACGGTGGGAGTTGCCAAATAGACGGTTCCTTCGCGGGTATGGGTGTAGTCGATTGAATCTCCCACCATGAGATCCAGATTCAGAAAAAACGATCCCGATGGTCTCACTTGCAGGGATAGTAATTGCGAGAATTGATCGAATTCCACTCCGTTGTAAGTATACCGTCTCAATCCGCTGCTGGAGATAATCTGTGATTGCAGCGGCCCACTGAGGATGAGGTAGAGCTCCATCTTCCGCTCGATTACATTTCCCT
>JAHELQ010000381.1 GCA_024644125.1 Candidatus Aminicenantota bacterium
GTTGACTTTCCAGCCATTGTCATCGATGATTCGGGAGTGTGCGACCATTGCCGGGAATTCGACCGTTTCAGGCCCCATATCGAACGCTATTTTAAAACTGAAGAAGATTTCGTGCAACTGACGCGGCAGGCCGGAGCCGGCGCTTCCAGCGATTACGATTGCCTGCTCCTATACAGTGGGGGAAAGGATAGTACTTATGTATTGTACCGCTTGATCGATTACGGTCTTCGGGTGCTGGCGTTTACATTCGATAACGGCTATATCTCCGATGCCGCGTTCGAGAATATCAAAAAAACCACCGCAGCACTGGGGGTGGATCATATGACCGGTCATTCGGACAATATGAACAAGGTCTTCGTAGAGAGCCTGCGCTCCCAGCACAATGTCTGCCACGGGTGCTGGAACGCGCTCAACACGGAGGGTACCCGGATTGCTCATCTGAAAGGAATTCCGATGGTGATTTCAGGTCTTTCCCGCGGGCAAATTATCGATATGCGGCTGAATGGTTTATTGAAGGCAGGAATCTTAGATCCATTGGACATGGAAGAGAAATTGCTCCTGTTCCGGCAGGGATTTTTTTCTTCCGAGAACCGCTTCATGAGGATCATGAACACGCCGATTCCGCCTGATGTGGTGGAGAAAATCCTGTTTATCGATTTCTTCCGCTATTTCCCGGAACCGGTACAGGAGATCAGGGACTATTTGAGGCAGAAAGGCTGGATACAACCCTCGGATACGGGATTCTGCTCTTCCAATTGCGTGATCAACGACGCCGGCATCGCGGTCCATCAACGGGGAGCGGGGTATCATTTTTACGAGGAGCCCCTCAGTTGGGATGTGAGGCTCGGCATCATCTCCCGGAAGCAAGGACTCGACGAGATTTCGTTTCCTCCGGACCTGGAAAAAGCGGAGCGTATTCTCACTGAGATCGGCTACTTCGCGGCGCCGGAAGTCCGTGATGTGGTGGTCCTGAACAATTACGACAAGAACGGCAATATGGTTTTGACGGCCTTCATTACGGCGGATACCCGGATGACTGTGATGGAATTGCGGGAATATCTCTCCGGCCATTTACCCGATTATATGATTCCAACCTATTTTGTCCAGATGGAGGAGATCCCGCTCACCGCTAATGGCAAAGTGGATCGGAAGAAATTGATGGAATCGTCGTCTGGCATCCTTGATTCGGGGGTCGCCTACACCGCTCCCCGTAGCGAACGGGAAAAGGCTGTTGCCGCCTTATTCGGCCGTATATTGAAAATTGAACATATCGGAGTTCACGATAATTTGTTCTCTCTCGGCGCCACCTCGTTCGATATGATCCAGGCGGCCAACCTGTTGAATCAGGAATTGGGAATCGGCGCGCCGGTGATTTTATTGTTTGAGCATCCAACCATCGCTGGCTTCCTGCAGCATTTCCAACCGGAAAGCGTTGAAGACACGGCGGAGGAAAACAAAGAGTGGCTCTCCGCCCGGCAGGATGGCAAAGATAAACTTCGGCTGCGCAGGCAAAAAAACAGAATGGAAGAGTGAGATGACAGAATCAAACCAACAATTGAACGGCCTTGAAATCGCGGTAACCGGCATGGCGGTCCGTTTCCCCGGGGCGAGCGATATTCGCGCATTCTGGGGCAATTTGCGCGGCGGCGTCGAATCCATCTCTTTTTTCACGCCGGAAGAACTGGCTGATGCGGCTGTGCCGGAGGCGTCGCTTCAGGATCCCAATTATGTCAACGCCCGGGGCGTGGTGGATCGCATCGAATTCTTCGATCCAGGGGTATTCGATTACACCCCGGCCGAAGCCACGGTGCTTGACCCCCAATTGCGTTTGTTTCACGAGTGTTGCTGGGAGGCGTTGGAAGACGCGGGGGTGAATCCCGCGTCGTATAAAGGCAAGATCGGACTATTCGCCGGCGCTTCCAACAATTTCTATTGGCAGGCTCTGGCCTATATGGCGGCGTCCACACACGTATTGGACGCGTTTTCTATTTATCAATTGGTGAACAAGGACGCGGTGGCGGCGTTGGTGTCGTTTAAATTGAACCTCCGGGGACCTGGATATTCGGTCAACACCGCGTGTTCCACATCCCTGGTGACGGTTCATCTGGCGTGCCAGGCGTTGTTGAGCGGCGAATGCCGGTTGGCTCTGGCGGGCGGCGCCACAGTGATGTTACCGCAAAAACAGGGGTATATATATAAGGAGGGGATGGTCAGTTCGCCGGACGGCCATTGCCGGGCCTTCGACATCGATGCCCGCGGCACGGTGGGCGGCGACGGAGCGGGCGTCGTGTTGCTCAAAATGTATGAAGAGGCTCGGGATGACGGGGATCATGTCTACGCGGTGATCAAAGGTTCCGCCACCAACAATGATGGAAGCCGCAAATCCGGGTATACCGCCCCCAGTATTCAGGGACAGGTGGCGGTGATCCAGGCGGCGCAGGCGTTTGCCGAAGTGGAACCGGATACCATCGGCTACATCGAGGCGCACGGCACCGGAACCCCTATTGGAGACCCGATCGAGATCGAAGCGTTAAAACGAGCGTTCGCCGTGGAGCGTAAGAACGTTTGCGCCGTGGGTTCAGTCAAGACCAATCTTGGGCATCTGGACGCGGCAGCGGGGATAGCGGGATTGATCAAGACTATTTTAGCGTTATACCATAAGGAAATCCCTCCCAGCCTTCATTATAGAGAACCCAATCCCAAATTGGAGATTCAAGACTCGCCATTTTTTATCGCCGACTCGCTGCGACCCTGGCCGGCAGGCCGGAATCCCAGGCGAGCGGGGGTCAGTTCATTCGGCGTCGGTGGCACCAATGCTCATATCGTGCTCGAAGAGGCGCCACTCGTGCCGCCCGATACTTGCTCGCCGTCCCGTCCGTACCAATTGCTGCTGTTATCCGCCAATACCGAATACTCTTTGCAAAGAAAAACCGAAGAGCTGGCTCTTCATCTGGCAAACGAGCCGGGGATAAACCTGGCGGACGCGGCGTACACACTTCAAGTGGGACGCAAGGAGTTCCCCCTCCGGCGGATGGCGGTATGCGGGACAATTGAAGAAGCCGTAGATCCGAACATCTTTTCGAGAACCCATCGCTCTTTCCGGCAACAACCGCCGCTGATATTTATCTTCACCGGAATCGGCTCGCAATATACAAATATGGGCCGCGATCTTTACCATCACGAACGCTCCTTCCGTCGGTATATGGATGAATGTTTTGACGCTTACGCCCGGTTGACCGGGAAAAATCTCATTGAGACTCTCTATCCTGTCGAAGAGGCGAATCGGCGTCTCGAGTCTGGACTCATCGATGAATTCGATCTGGCGCAGCCTTTGTTGTTTATGGTCCAATACTCGCTGGCCCGCTTGCTGATTGAGTGGGGACTCTCTCCCGACAGCATGATAGGATACAGTTTCGGCGAAATAACCGCCGCTTGTGTCGCCGGTGTGTTATCGATGGAGGATGCTCTCCGTTTGCTTTCCGTTCGCGGCGCCGCGGCGAAAAAAATTGCCGGCGGCATGCTCAGCGTTCCGTTACCTGCGGACGAAGTGCGTTCGTACCCTGGGAACGAACTCTATCTCGCCATAGATAACGGGGCAACCTCCGTGGTGGCGGTACCAGTCGCAGAATTGGAGGAGCTGGAGACGAGACTCAAACGGGACAAATTGTTTTGCGTGAGAGTGCAGAATCCCTGTCCCATGCATTCGCCGTTGATGCGACCGGCGGGAGAGGAGATGATGACCTCGATCGCCGGTCTGACGTTTAATCCGCCAAAGATTCCCTATATTTCCAATGTCACCGGAATGTGGATGACGAATGAGGATGCCCGCGATCCCTCCTACTGGGCCCGGCATCTTTCGGGTATGGCGCGCTTTGACGAAGGGATGCGCCGGGTGTTCGACGATCCGGCTGCCATTCTGGTGGAAATCGGTCCGGGCCGCGATCTATCGTCGATGTTGGGCCGGTTTATGGAGAGCAAGGGCTCATCCCCCCGGCAAATCGTGAACATGCTGCGGCCCGCCCATCAAAACGAGCCGGATCTCAAGTATCTGCTGCAAAAAATCGGCCGCCTCTGGTTGCATGGAGTTGCGATCGATTGGGAGGTTTTTTACAGCGGAAAAAAACGCCGGCGCATTCCTCTTCCAACCTATCCCTTCGACCGCCGGCGTTACTGGATCGACGGCAATCCCTTTCAAGGGACGACAGCGGATTCCTCTCCCAATGTCCGCGTCTCGATGGCTGAACCGACCTCGCGAAGCAACAGTGCGGACGATGAACCTATCGACACCGGCTTCCAGTATGCGGAAGCGCAGAACCACATCCAGCGGCAGTTGCTGGGGATCTGGCGACGGTTTTTCGGAATCGGGACCATCGGCATCCGGGATGATTTTTTTGAATTGGGAGGCGATTCTCTAAAAGCCATGAACGCTGCGGCATTGATCGAGCGGGAGATGGGAATCGAAGTTCCGGTAGCTGAGTTTTACAACCGCCACACCATCGAAAATCTGTCGCTCTTCGTGGCGGAGGCAAAAACTGCCGGAAGTTTTCTTCGCCTTCAACCGGCGGAAGAAAAGGATTATTATCCTCTATCATCGGCCCAACGGCGTTTGTTCGCCCTTCAACAAATGACGGAGGGCAATACCGGTTACAATGAACCCATCGCGGTGAAGATCACAGGAGAACTGAATCTTCAACGGGCGGAACAGGTGTTTTGGGACCTGATCCGGCGGCATGAGGTTTTGAGAACCCAATTTATTTTATTGGACGGCGAACCAGTGCAACGGATCATCGAAGCCGGGGCTCTGGATTTTGCCATCGAGCATGCGCGCCTCACCCCGGCAAAGCGCGAAGCAAAGGATTTGATCGCTTCGTTTATCCGCCCCTTCGACCTTTCGCGGACTCCCATCCTCAGAGTGAGGGTTCTGCAGGAAGAGTCCGATCGCTATATTTTGATGGTGGATACCCACCATATCATTTCAGACGGCACCACACAGACTATTTTGATGAAGGAGTTCGTCGCTCTTTACAGCGGCGCGTCATTGACGCCGTTGCCGCTTCAATACAAGGATTTCGCCCAGTGGCAGCAACGATTATTCGACGCCTCCGAATTGCAAAAACAGCAGGAATACTGGCTCGGGATCTTCTCCCAGCTACCGCCGGATATGGAGTTGCCGTACGACCGGCCAAGGCCCGCGATTCTCAGCTTCAAAGGGAGCGTCGAACGTTTCTCGCTGGAAGCCTCTGTCGGTCGCCGATTGAAGGAGCTGGCGGCAAAAGGCGAGGCGTCGCTATTTATGGCTCTGTTGGCTGTTTTTTATGTGTTGTTGGCCCGTTTAAGCGGCGAGGAAGATATAGTCGTCGGTTCGCCCATCGCCGGCCGGCGGTTCGCGCAATTGCAGCCGCTGATGGGGATGTTTGTCAATACACTGGCCCACCGCAACCGCCCCGAAGGAGGCAAACAGTTTTCCGCATTTTTATCCGA
>JAHELQ010000382.1 GCA_024644125.1 Candidatus Aminicenantota bacterium
ACTACCACGCCTTTTGGACGTCCCGACGTTCCGGAAGTGTAAATCACATAAGCGGGACAAGACGAACACAACGTCGTTTGATTGGCCTCTCCTTGACCGGGAGCCCCGATCAATTGCTCGATGGCAAACACCGGAGCATCATGGGAATTTTGGCTCAATTGCCCGAGCTCATCCTGGATAACGACTCGTGCGCCGCTATCTTTTATTATATACGTCGCTCGATCCGGAGGTTGGTCTACATCGATTGGACAATAGGCGCATCCAGCCTTCATCGTACCCAGGATCGCCGCTATGGTCTCTGCTCGCCGGTGTAATCGCAACACAACGATGCCGCCCTCGATGATTCCTTCGTTTCGTAATCCGGCGCACACCCGGTTTGCTATGAAATCGAGGTGACCATAGGTCCATTGCATGCGCACGCCCCCTTCGCCGCCCGATAGGGCAATCGCGTTCGGCCGTAATTGCGCCTGTTCTTCAAATAATTTGTGAATCAAAGCCTCTTCGGGATAGGAGGACTCGGCATTGTTCAATATACAGCTCAACCACTCTTTTTCTTCTCGAGGCAGCATGTCGATGGATAAAAGCCGGGCATACGGGTGATTTACCATTTCTGCCGCAATCTCCTTGATATAACCGGCCCAACGCTCAGCCGTATCCGTCGAAAACAGGTCGGTGCAGTATTCCAATGTAATCGGCAATTCATCATCCAGTTCATCCACCCGCATGGTCAGATCAAATTTCGCGGTATTTCCCTCCAGAGGTTTCGCTTCCAGCCGGAGGCCCGGAATGTCGAGAGTGGGCATCGCCATATTCTGCATCACGAAGCAGACATCGAATTCCAAATCGTTCACCAACGCTTCCAGCGAGACATCCTGATGGTCAAGTGCTTCCAGTGTTGTCCCTTTGACCTTATGCAAAAACTCTTTAACAGTACATTCCCCTCCGGGAAATAGCCTTAGAACCAGCGTGTTGACAAACATGCCCACCATTTGCTCAAGCTGCTGATGCCCGCGGCCCGAAACCGGCGTTCCCACGAGAATTTCTTCCTGGCCGCTCAATTTTGAGAGTAGGATGACAAAGATAGACAAAAAGATCATATGAAGAGTGAGTTCTTCCTGGGCGGCCAATTCTTTTAACCGGGACGATTCATCGCGCCCCAATAAGAATTGCACCGATTGACCTTTAAAACTGCGAACTTTCGGGCGGGGAAAATCCAGGGGAAGATTCAATCGCGGCAATTCACCAGCCAATCGTTCGAGCCAGAACTCCTCGTGCCGTTTTACCGTCTCCCGTTGGAGATCAGCTTGCCGCCAGAGGACATAATCTTTATAATCAACGTGATTCGTTGCAAGAGTATCGCCTCTGTATAATCGCGTGAATTCTTTCATCAGCACAGCCATGGATATACCATCGGCCACAATATGATGCATGTCCACAAATAGAAGATGCTCCGCCTCGCCGGTTTTGCGGACCGCAACCCGCAACAACGGAGGCGACGCCAAATCGAAGGGGCGAATCATATCGTTTCGATCGATCTGCAGATCGAATGAAGAATGGACCTGTTGCCTCACTCCTTCAGCCGTTTTAATGAAGGAGGTACGTAAACATTGATGCCGTTGCATCAACCGGCTGAAGACCTCATGCAATCTCCCTTCATCCAGATGGCCGGTAATCGTGCATGCCACCGGCACATTGTAAGCCAGACTGGAAGGATTCATTTGATAGACCAGAAACATGCGCTCTTGCGCCGGAGACAGAGGGTAAAACTCCATTGCTTCGGCAACCGGTATCGTTTGATAACGATCGCTCGCCGCTTCATCCAGCAAATCCGCTTGCTGCCGGATGGTATTATGCTGAAAAATCTCTTTTAATGTGAATTTCCGGTCGAATTCCCGGTGGATGACAGAGATCAACGACAGCACGCTCAGGGAATTTCCACCCAGTCGGAAGAACGGCTGCGTCACCCCAAAACCCTGAATTCCCAAAATCTTTGTCCAGATTTCGTATAACTGTCGTTCCACATCCGTTCTGGGCGTATCGACCTCCTCTGCGTGTTCCGCCAGTGGACCGGGTAGCGCCGAATAATCGATTTTCCCATTCGGTTTGAGGGGGATCTGGTCTAGCGCCTGGATGTTATCCGGCACCATCACTTCCGGTAACCGCTGCGAGCAGAACTCCATCAACCGTTCCGTCAAACCAGCGGCATCGCCGTTGTCTGAGGTGATGTACGCACACAACACACTGTTATTCCCCCCTATTTCCCGCACATCCACCACCGCCCGGTCAACCCCGGGGCATTTCTTCATCAGCGCCTCGATTTCCTCAAGCTCCACACGGATACCGCGAATCTTTACCTGGCGATCGATTCTTCCCAATAAATCAATCGTACCGTCTTTGTGAAACCGCCCCAAATCTCCGGTCTTGAACACCAAATCATCCGGATTGCCGGTCATTGGATTGGGAACGAAGAGCCTCCGGTTCAGCTCATCGTCCTTATAATAACCATGGGTGGCATAAGGCGTGCGAATATAAATCTCTCCCGCCGCCAGAGGACGGCAGAGAGCCATATGCTGATCCAGAATCAATACCCTGACTCCTTTCATGGGTTTGCCCACAGGAATCCGCTCTCGCTGCAAATCCTCTTCTTCGACAATATGGAAGGTCTTGATCATTGTGGTTTCAGTAGGCCCGTAGAAGTTGACAATTCTGGTCCGCCTCCCAAAAATATCATACCAACGGGCCAAAACCGGAATCTCGATTTTCTCGCCGGACAACATCACCAGGCGCAAACTCTGGAACATATTAGATTGAAGATCCTGGTATTGGCATAACAACCGGAACAATGACGGCACACAATGCACCGCGTGAACCCCGGAGTTGTCCAGCCAACGACATAACCCTCCGGCCCCATCCGACATTACCTTTTCCTCCGGAATACACACTGTGCCGCCGCAACAAAGAGGCACAAATATATCCCGCAAAAACGCATCGAAGCCCGGATGCACCAATTGACTGACGCGACTACCTTCCGAAAAATCAAATGTCTCGATTTCCCATTCGATAAAATGGTGCAAACTCTTGTTCTTGCCGATAATCGCCTTGGGCTTTCCCGATGTCCCGGAGGTAAAATAAATATAAATCCTGTCATCAGGTTCATATGGGATCTCCGGCAACGCATCGTTTCCACCGGCTTGTTCCGCCAAAAGATCGCCGATGCGGAGAATCTCAATCTTCCGGGCCGATGGCGTCTCGATCGAATCATCGCAGAGCAAAAGCTCAAGATCCACACTGTCCATCATGGCGTTTATCCGCTCCTTCGGGAGGGTGGAATCAATCGGTACGAAAACGTGCCGCGCCTTCATAATGCCGATGATGGAGATAATCACATCGATTCTGCGGCTCATCATGACGCCTATCTGCGCCTCAGAACCTTTCGTTGTTTTAAGTATTCCATGCGCCACCCTGTCGGACCAAACTTCCAACTCACGGTAACTTACCGCCGTGTCCCCCCACTCGATGGCCGTCAATTCAGGGGTTCTGTTTAAACATTCACTTAAATAATGCTGAAATATCCTTTGTCCTTTAACCATTTTACCTCCAATCGCGAAGTAGGTCTCATTCTGTCATTCATTTTCCAGATCGTCATTGAATTCATTTTCCCACTCTTCGCTTATGTTTCCTCTAAAAATGACCTCGTTCACTTTCAACTCCGGACAGTCCCTCACCTGCCGCGCGAGTTCTTCAAAATAACCGGCGATATCCTCCACTGTGTCCTGTCGGAACAGACTCGAATTGTACTCAAAGTTGCAGTGCAAGCCTTCATCTTTCTCCTCCACAAACAGAGTCAGATCAAATTTCGAGATTTCCGGCTCCACTCCGACCGGCACGATATCCACTTCCGGTAGACAGAACACCGGAATATCTATATTCTGCAATACAAACATCACATCGAAAAGCGGGTTCCTGCCGAGGTCTTTGCCGGTCCCCAACCGGTCGAGCAATCCTTCCAGGTCCACGTGCTGATGTTCGAAGGCCTGGATCGAGCGTCTATGAATGTCCATCACAAAATCGCCGAATCCTCCTTCGTCAGGCACAGGACATACAATCGGCAGCGTATTGACGAACATACCGACCAATGGTTGGTATTGCCAATGTTCCCGTCCGGATGTCACAGTGCCCACCACAACCCGGTCCTGCCTGCATAGCCGCGACAACAACAAAAAAAACACAGCCATCAAGACACTGAACAGCGTCACATGGCGATCATTGGCAAAGCCTGCCAATGCGTCTTTGATTTCAGGCCCTAAAACGCGCCTCACAATGCCGCCGGTAAACATCTGAATCTCCGGCCGCCTGAAATCGAGAGGCAACTCCATAACCGGAACGCCGTTCTCGAATTCCCGAAGCCAAAAATCCTCTTGTTCCTCAATCGATTGCCCGTGACTATCCATTGTCTGCCATTCCGCCGCATCCACAACCCGCAGCGGTAATTCAGCAAGTTCCTCACCTTTATATAAACTCACGAATTCCCGTACTAAAATTCCCAGCGACATACCGTCGGCCACGATATGATGTGCGTCGATCACCAATAACCGGCGCCCATCCACAGGTTCCGAGAGTCCAACCCTGAACAGCGGCGCTGTTGACAGATCGAAGGGCCGGATGAATGACCGAATCGCATCCTGTTCCCTATGGTCGTTCTCCAGCCGCTGGATTTTAAACTCACCAGTGTTTTCAATCCTCTGAACAGGTTGATTGTCAACGGTGTGAAACGAGGTGCGCAACGCCGGGTGCCGTCGGACCAACGCCTCGAAGACCTGTTGCAATTTGTCCGGATCGACATCTCCTTCCAAACGGAATGCGGCGGGAATATTGTAACCGCATCCGATATGTTCTAGTTGCTGAAGAAAATAAATCCCCCTCTGCCCCGGCATCAGAGGATAATACTCTTTCTCCTCCGCCGGAGGGATCGCCAGGGAAGCGGAACCGGTGCCTGGCCCTATCCGGCTTATTCCACTGATAGTGGGATTCGCGAAAAAATCTCCCAGCGTAATTTTGATTCCGCACCTCTTTCTGATCTTTCCCATCAAAATTGTGGCTTTGAGTGAATCGCCCCCAAGAGCAAAAAAATCGTCATTCACCCCCACCGGCCCGACTCCCAGTAACTCTTCCCACATACCGGCGATTTGTTCTTCTTTTTTGGTCGCAGGAGCGGTAAATTCAACCGGTAAATGAGGTCGAGGCCTGGTATAGGCTTTAGATGGATTGCAACCGGGGCCAGGTTCCGCTCCAGTGACCACACATTTTTTAGAAATCCCTCCCAATCCCTTAAATTCCACCACAAATCTCTGTTTTGCGAACGGATAAGTTGGGAGATGGAGTTTTGCGGGTCTGGAGTTTTTGAATAGCCGGCTCCAGTCGATTGGGACGCCGGCGGTCCAGATGCGCCCGATTTGTTGCAAGGTGTAGAGGCGATCG
>JAHELQ010000383.1 GCA_024644125.1 Candidatus Aminicenantota bacterium
CATCTACGCCATCCGTCCGGGGTCGCGAGCAGTCCTCGTTCGGGACAAAAAAGATTCTTCGCTTCCGCTTCCTGCGCTCGAAAATCCCTTCGAGATCGAGCTTCGCATCCGCAAAACTCTGGATGAGCGGTTGCCTCGTTACATGATTCCCGCCAATATCTACATACTAGAGCATATGCCCCTGACGGCCAACGGTAAAGTGGATCGCCGGGCATTGACCCCGGTCATGTCTGCGAAAAAATCTCGACTTGTTCTTCCCCGCAATGACGTGGAAACGGCATTGGCGGCGATGTGGGCTTCGGTGCTTGACGCGCCGCAAACATCCATCGGCATCGACGATGACTTCTTCGACAGAGGAGGCCATTCTCTGAAGGCGACAATCCTTGCGGCAAGAATCAATAAACAATTCGACGCCGACTTCCCAATCCGGTTGGTGTTTGAATTTCCGACAATCCGCGCCATGGGCCGTTACCTGGAACGACAGATGCCCGGTTGCCACTGCGGGATCCTGCCGGTGGAAGAGAAAGATTACTATCCAGTGTCGCCTGCCCAGCAACGGCTCTATTTCATTGAACAATTGGGCAACGCCGGCACAACCTACAATATGTTCACCGCGCTGTCAATCGAAGGGGCCATAGATGAACAAAAGCTGGAAGCGTCCTTTCGCCGATTGGTCGAGCGGCACGAGAGTTTCCGGACCTCGTTTTTTACAGTGGCGGGGCGACCGGCGCAGCGGATTCACCGGCAGGTTGAGTTCCGGCTCGAAATCATCGACGGCATGCGGGATCGCTTTGTCCGGCCGTTTCAACTGGCGAAAGCGCCTCTGTTGCGAGTGGGATTGGAGAAAATCGGGGATCTCGAACACTTGCTGCTGATCGATATGCACCATATCATTTCCGACGGTACCTCCATGGGAATTATCCATCGGGATCTAAGTCGCCTCTACAATGGAGAACCGCTGGAGGCGCTTCATCTACAGTACAGGGACTACGCAGTCTGGCAGCGTTTGCGGGAAGAAGCGGGAGATCTGGAAAGGCAGAAGCGGTTCTGGCTCGATTGTTTCCCCGGAGAGATCCCCCGGTTGGAGTTGCCCGCCGATTTCCCCAGACCCACGAGTTTGACGTTCGCAGGCGACCGCCATTTATTTCAATTGGACCGTCAAACTTCCGCCGGTTTTTTAAGCCACTGCCGTGAGAACGATGTCACCCTTTTTATGAACCTGTTGGCGGCATTCAATGTTCTGATGCATTATTACACAGGGCAACAAGACATCGTGACCGGAACCGGCGTGATGGGGCGCCCCCACGCGGACACGGAAGATATCGTAGGTATGTTTATCAACGCGTTGGCCTTGCGAAACTTTCCGACGAAAGATACTCTCTACCTGGACTTCCTCCAGGAGGTGAAGAAGACATGCATCGCGGCCTTCGACAACCAGGGCGCCCAATTCGACGAAGTGGTGGACCGGTTGGGCGTGCAGAGGGATCCCTCCCGCAATCCGTTGTTCGATGTCATGGTGGTGGTGCAGAATTTCCAGCAACCCGCCATCCGGGCGCAGGGAGTGACCTTCGCGCCATTGGAGAAAACCGAACGCACCTCCAAATTCGACATGACGCTCTTTGCTTACCAATATGATGATTCGGTGCAATTCAAGTGGGAATACAATATCGCCTTGTTCAAGAAGGAGACGATCCGGCGAATGGCGACCCACCTGATCTCAATCATCCGCCGGTGTACAGACTCCCTAAGGAAGTTTCCGATCGGCGACATCGACATCATGACCCCGGCAGAGAAGCTAGAGATACTGATCCGGCTCAATCGCACCGAGTCATCACTTCCGAAATCGAGCACCATTATCAGCCTGTTCCTGGACCAGGTAAAGGAGAATCCCAACCGAACGGCCCTCGCCGGCGGCCGGGCAGAAATTCATCTCTCGTACGATTGTTTGTTTCGACGAGCGGAAGAGCTGGCTCTATTTCTAAAGGTACAGAGGGATGACGAGCGACATTCGATCGTCGCCATCCTTATGGAACAGGGCATCGATTGTATCGTCGCCATCATGGGGGTGTTGCTGTCGGGATTCGCATATCTCCCCATCGATCCAGCATTCCCTGAAAACCGTATGCGGCTCATGTTGGATGATGTGGGAGCCCGGATGTTGCTGTCGCAAAAAAAATTCATCCGCGTGATCAACCGCCTGCAATGGGAGTGCCGAAGTTTGATTCGCGCTCTGGTTCTCGATAGCCACAACGCCACGGAGGAAGCGGAGGTAGAACTCAGTCAACTGATGGAGCGCGGGCTCTGGGAATATGTTGGCGAGAAGGCCATCGACGACATCACCGGCGGCGGTTGGCAGAATAGCTTCACCGGCGAGCCTTTCTCGAGGGAAGAGATGGATGAGTACGGCGACAATGTGCTTCGGAAGCTCAAACCGCTCCTGAACGAAAAAATGAGGATTCTCGAAATTGGATCGGCCAGCGGTATCACCATGTTCCGCCTGGCCCCATTGGTGAGATTTTATTTAGGTTGCGATCTGTCCCAACCGATTATCGACCGGAACCGGGAAATCATCGAGCAGGAAGGCATCGATAACATCGAATTGGCGTGCCTGGCGGCTCATGAAATCGACCGCATCGCGGAAGAAGATTTCGATATCGTCATCATCAACAGTGTGATTCAATGCTTCCACGGGCACAATTATTTGCGGCAAGTGCTCAAAAAAGCCGTTGCCAAAATGCGGCAGACCGGATTCATCTTTGCCGGCGACATCATGGACCTGGATCTCAAAAAAGAATTGGAGCGCGATCTCAACATCTTCAAGGAAGAACAGGCAAAGCCCCATCAATCTACCAGGGCCGACTGGTCCACGGAATTGTTTCTGCAGCGAGATTTTTTCGAAGACTTGATGCACGAGATTCCGGAATTCCACGATATCCAATTCTCGGACAAAATCCACACCATCGAGAACGAACTCACCCGCTACCGTTACGATGTCCTCATCAGGGTTGACAGAGACAGCCCGAAAAGCGGGAGTACACCCTCCCGTCACAAATTCCTGCTGGATCGAAGGGCGCTTAGAATCCCGGCTGCCTTGCCGAAGCGGACGATCGTCGAGCCGCACGATCCCGCCTATATTATCTTCACCTCAGGCTCCACCGGAATTCCCAAAGGAGCGCTTGCCACGCACCGCAATGTGGTTCGGGTGGTGAAAGACACCAACTACCTTGACCTCCAACCCTGCGACCGGATCCTGCAATTGTCCAACACCGCCTTCGACGGCTCTGTATTCGACATATTCGCCGCGCTGTTGAACGGCGCCACTCTCGTGTTGCCTTCAGGAACCACCGAACAGGGCTTCGATATCATTCAACTGGCAAACATACTGAAGCGCGGCCACATCTCTGTCTTCTTCCTCACCACCGCTTTATTCAACTCCCTTGTGGAAATCGACATCGACTGCTTCTCGGGGGTTCGAAAGATTCTTTTCGGCGGCGAGCGGATTTCGACGGCTCACGCCCTACGGGCGCTTCGGTATCTAGGGCCGGAGCGGTTGCTCCATGTCTACGGTCCAACTGAGACAACGGTGTTCGCCACCTGTTATCCAATCGATCACATCGACGAACAGGCCTCGACCATTCCCATCGGACGGCCAATCTCAAATACTTCCGCATATGTTCTCGACAATCTATTCAAACCCGCGCCCTACGGCGTGGTAGGCGAACTGTGCATCGGTGGCGAAGGGCTGGTCGCCGGATATCTAAACAATCCCGATCAGACGGCAGAACGGTTTGTCGATTGGTATGGGAATGGCAACGGGGAACGCCTGTACCGCAGCGGCGATCTGGCGCGTCTCTTACCGGAACAGGGAGGGCAGATCGAATTCATCGGCCGCGCGGACCGGCAGGTGAAAATCCGTGGCTTCCGCATCGAACTCTCGGAGATCGAACACCATCTAACAGAGATGAATCAGATCCGCGAGGCAGTGGTTCTAGATGTGGATTCTCCGGGGGGCGGAAAAATCCTCGAAGCCTGGTTCGTTCCCTCCGACAGGTACATCGGCGATATTGGCGAAGTAAAAGAAAAGCTTGCCGCCCAATGCCCGGAATTCATGATTCCCGCTTCGATCACGGCTGTCGGAGAGATTCCTCTCACTGCAAACGGCAAAGTGGATCGGAAACGATTGTTGGCTAAACGAAAGATGGGGGAGATCGACGGTTACTCGGGAGCGGCAAATCCCGTCGAAGAGTCGTTGCTCCAGATTTGGTCGTCGCTATTGGGGCTTCCGGTAAACGCTATCGCCATGGATTCGGATTTTTTCCAATTGGGAGGACATTCTCTGAAGGCGACGATGCTGGTCGCAAAGGTTCATCAGCAATTGGGCGTCAAGCTGCCCCTGGCCGAAGTGTTCCGGACGCCCACCATCAGGGGATTGGCAGAATACATCGATGCGCGCCCCAAAACCTCCCACACCGAGATTCGCCCCTCGGAAAAACGGGATTATTATCCTCTCTCTTCAGCCCAACAGCGAATGTACATTCTGCAGCAATCCATCAAACACCATACCGGCTACAACATGCCGGCCGCGTTTCAATTGACCGGAGCGCTCGATCTTTCGAGAGTCCAGCATGTATTTTCGCGATTGCTGGCCCGTCATGAAAGCTTGCGAACATCGTTCGTCGCGAAGGATGATTCGCCGGTACAACGAATCGCCGACTCATTGGATGCGGTCATTGAACATTGGAAGTGCCTTGCCGATGAAGCGATGCCTCGTTTTATCCGCCCCTTCCGGTTGGGGGATGCGCCGCTCGTTCGGTTGGGGCTTTTGCCGCTGGTTAGAGACCATCATCTATTGATGATCGATATGCACCACATCATCTCCGATGGCGTCTCGCTGGCGGTTTTAGTCCGGGAATTTATGGATATATATATTGGAGCGGAATTACCGCAACTGGCCATCCAATATCGCGATTACGCCATCTGGGAAGAGAGATTTTCCCTCGGGGGAGAGATGAAGCTACAGATGGATTACTGGCTTCACCGCTTCAGCGGCGAACTGCCGCTCCTGGAGTTGCCCCTCGATTTCCCCCGTCCGCGCGAACGCCGCTTCACCGGCGACACGGTGAATTGTTCCCTGGAAGAAGGGTTAGTAGGACAATTGCGCATATTGTGCCGGGAGACGAATGTGACGATGTTTTTGATGCTCTCGTCGCTTTTGCGAATACTGTTGGCGAAACTATGTCGCCAGAGCGACGTGGTAATCGGAACGCCTGTGAGCGGCCGGACGCGAGACCGGTTGGAGCAGGTGGTGGGCATGTTTGTAAACACACTACCCCTCAGAGGACAGGTGCCCGCGAGCTCTTCCTTCCTTGAATATCTCGTCGAAGTTAAAACTCGGACATTGGACGATTTTCAAAACCAGGATTATCCATTCGACCGGCTGGTGGACGACCT
>JAHELQ010000384.1 GCA_024644125.1 Candidatus Aminicenantota bacterium
TGGTGTTTGTACCGAAATTCAAGACAAATGTTCTGTCCCATGGTTATTCCGGTGCGCTGAAGCTCAATATCGGCACCATCGACAGCAAGGAGCGCATTCTTCATCATGATCGCAATTTGCCGGCGAAAATAGTCGATATTCTGGAAGTCGCGAATCCCGATCTCATTGTCACCGATGGAATCCGCCTCTCTTACGGCGGCAACCAGATGACTCAAAAAGGAATTGAATTTGGAACGTTGGTGATATCGACCAACGCTGTGGCCCACGATATGGTCTGCGCCCGGATGTTGAACCTGGATCCCTTCAAAATCGACCATATCCGCGAAGCCATCGATCGAGGCTATGGACCCAAAAATTTCGACCAGATCGATATCATCGGCGATTTCCCCATCGAAAAGGCCCAGGAGATCTCCAAACCGTTGGATTTTGGTTTTTATCCGGTGGAGAATTTCGACTGCAACTTCAAGATTCATAGTGGAACGCCCTACTGTACCGGCGGCTGCCACGGGATATTTCTGGATTGGTTGCACATGGTAAAAGACAGGGCGCCTAACCGGTTGAAACGGTTTCCCCGTATCGATGTGGTGATCGGCCGCCTTGACAAACCTCTGGAAGCTAAAAAAATCTTGCTGGTGGGGGATTGCGCCGCGGCTTCGAATCATTTGCGAGCCAAAAAAATTATCCGCATCAAAGGCTGCCCGCCCACGCACAAGCGCATCGTCTGGGACATGATGGTGAAGCTCCGGCTCTTTGCGCCACTGGTCAGGCCCTCCCTGATCATCGACGGCTTCGGCCTCTATCCCTTGAAGCGAATCAAAGGATGGTTGGTGAATCTCCGTTTCAAGCCGTTGCGTCCGAAGGGCGGCGAATAGAGAACCGGTCGTCGAAAAAATAAAATTTTTGGAGAATTATTTTCCTCATGTCCGACAAATTGGGCATGAATTTGAAAAAACAATCTGGAGGAACGAGTATGAAGCAAACAAAAAAATTATTTCAGGCATTATTAATTGTGATCATAGTGGGCGCGCTCCTGGCTGTCGCCGGATGCGGAAAAGAGATTGCCGTTCAAGAAGAGATGGCTCCGATGCAAAAAAGGGACAAAGCGGCTCCCAAAAAGAAAGAACAAAGTTTGACGGTTGACCAAAAAGACATGTTGAAACAATTGGGCACCCCTAAAGAAGCGGAGACTCTGGCCGGAGCCCCGGCCCCGGCAACGGAGCGGCAAGAGGTGGCCGACGAGGGCTTCAATACCGAAGAATACGACAAGATCAACGAAAACCAATTCAAAGACGCCCGAGAAAATCCATTGTCCACCTTTTCCATCGATGTCGATACCGCGTCGTATACCAATGTCCGGAGGTACCTGGCTTCAAACCACCTGCCTCCGAAAGATAGCGTGCGGATCGAGGAAATGATCAACTATTTCACCTATGACTACCCGCAGCCCAAAGGCGACCATCCCTTCTCCATCAATACCGAGATCGCCTCCTGCCCCTGGAGCAAAGAACACAAACTGATCCATATCGGTTTGCAGGGTAAAAAACTCGACTACAAAAACTTCAAACCATCCAATCTAGTCTTGCTGGTGGATTCTTCCGGCTCTATGTCGGATCAGAACAAGTTACCCCTATTGAAACAATCGTTGAAATTGATGCTGGACGAACTGGACGATCGCGACCGGATCGCCGTGGTCGCCTACGCCGGTTCAGCCGGTTTGATCTTGCCCTCCACGCCGGCATCGGAGAAGAATGCGATTCTCGATGCGCTGGATAGCCTCCAGGCAGGCGGCACCACGGCCGGCGGCGCCGGAATCCAGTTGGCTTATAATGTGGCTAAAGAGAATATCATCACCGGTGGAAATAACCGGGTGATTCTGGCCACCGACGGCGACTTCAACGTGGGGGTTTCTTCCACATCGGATCTGGTTCGCTTGATCGAGGAAAAGCGCAAGGACGATATTTACCTCACTATCTGCGGCTTCGGTATGGGCAATTACAAAGACGGCCGTATGGAGCAAATCTCCAACGCCGGCAATGGCAACTATTTCTATATCGATACCATCAAAGAGGCCGAAAAAGTATTCGTCAAAGAGATGCGGGCCAATATGTTCACCATCGCCAAAGACGTAAAAATCCAGGTGGAATTCAATCCCGCCAGAGTCAAAGCCTACCGGTTGGTGGGTTATGAGAACAGGCTCCTGGCCAATGAAGATTTTGATGACGACACCAAAGACGCGGGCGAACTGGGAGCCGGGCACACGGTTACGGCATTGTATGAGATTATTCCCGCTGGTTCCGATGAAGGTGTGCGTAAATCCGGCGACCTCAAGTACCAGGAAACCAAAATAAAGGAAGGGGTGTCTCAGAGCAATGAAGTCATGACTCTGAAATTCCGTTACAAACCGCCTAAACAGGAGACGAGCCTCTTGATCCAGCAGACTCTGGAAGACCGTGATGTGGAAGTTTCCAGGTCCTCTGAGAATTTCCGTTTCTCCGCCGCGGTGGCGGGTTTCGGCATGATGCTCCGGGATTCCAAATTCAAGGGCGATCTTACCTTTCAGCAGCTCGCCGCCCTGGCCAAAAGTTCGCTGGGTGACGACACAGACGGCTACCGCGCCGAATTCCTCCGTCTCCTGGACACCGCTCGCCTCATCTCCAAATAACTCCATTTCCACCACAAGGGCGGCTGAAAAGGCCGCCCTTAGTAATCCAATTGCCGTAAATTGGGGGAAGTGCCGGAAATCGGCAGTGTTCGCGAAGAGCTGGCTCTCTTCGGATTTGAATTGCATGGATTTTCGGTGTTTACTGTCAAGGGATTCGAAAAAAATCCTGACTACATAATAAAAAAAGGTTTGGAAGAGGCTGTTGTCGAGGTTGGTGGACCCAATAAAGGGCGCGACCAAATTCAGGATATCCCTGGCGCCCTGACCTTGAGGGAGCCGCAACTGATGGCGTTGTTATCACTATAAACCAGGGGCGCGACAATCACCCGCGCCCCCGGGACTGTTAGTAGTAAATGTCTAGCGCGTCTACGTTTTCGACGCCGGAAGGCATGTTTGGAGCGGGAGCGAGGCCCAGGTCGGACGAGAAGAGATACACCGAGAATGTGCCGGTGAAGTCTGTAAAAAGAATGGCTCCTGCGTCAATAGTTTGACCTTGTGGACCGGCCCAGGTGTTCAGAATTTGGGAACCGGGGCTGACACTGAACAGGGCGTAATCGACACCCGGTTCCATGAGCAGGGGAGTGCCGTTGTCCCAAACGATCAAGGCATCGATGCTGTCCAGTTTCGATTTCAATCCCAATGACGATGCCCACGTGTAGAGGGCAGGCATTCCCCGCGGAGCGATGGCTCCGATATCCGATGGATTGAGTCCCAACAGAACCGACTCTGCGGGCGCCAGTGTAAAAAATGTGTTGTTCTGGTAGGTGAGACCGACCTGTTGGTTGAACGATACGATGTTGTCGTGCGTGCCCTGTTGGATTGGCTGTGCTGGAGCGATGAGTCCGAATTGACTGTCGTTGTAACGAAGCGCGTTTAATCCGCCGCCTCCGGCTGTGGGGAGGATTGGAGGATTCACCTGCCCGGCGAAATTCCCCGGATGAGTATACACGTTGCTGCTATCGTAAATGTCCGCCGGTTGTTGATGCAGACTTGCTTCGTAACCCGACCAGGTGCCGGCGACGCCGCCGGTGGCCCGGTCGATGCTGAAACTGATACCCACAGGTCCATAGGCAGGCGGAATCGAGCGATGATCGACTGAGATGCTATCTACATAACTCAATCCGAAGTTTGAAAGCGGCAGGATGGGAATCAATCCAATCCATAGAATATCCGAATCCATGAACGGACCGTTGGGGTGCAGCAATGACGGGGATGGTCCGATTAATCCCTGCGGCACCGGAGGCAACCACAATCCGAACGGATCTTCGGCGCTGTAATAACCCGGTACCGGCGGACCGGTGAACGGTTGGTCGGGATTGTCGTCCAGAGTGAATTCCTGGCCCTTTAATGGTAATACAAAAAAAACCACCACGATGATGGCGATGAAAAAATGAATAAAACGATAACGTTTCATCCAGACCTCCTTTATATATAGTTTAAGAGTAACCGTCTAGCCGGCGGCGTCTACAGCGCTTCTGATGGCGCGGATATGGTCCGGTGTCGTTCCGCAGCAACCGCCGATGATGGCGATGCCTGCTTCGATCAATGATACCGCCTTTTTCCCCATAAATTCAGGCGTTTCCGGGTAGTGGGGCTGCCCGTTTTTGAGTTCCGGCATTCCGGCATTGGATTGGATGACGACCGGCAAAGACGAATGTTTCTTGAATTCCACGGCGATCTCGATCATCTTCTCGATCCCATTGCCGCAATTGGAGCCCACGATATCCGCTCCTGCCGCCGCCATTTTTTGAGCCGCCGCTTCGATGGTGACTCCCATCACGGTGTAAAAACCGCGGGGGGTGGGATCGAACGTCATTGTGGCCATAACGGGGATGGAGGGCGCGATCTCCCGCGCCGCTTCAATTGCCAGGAGCGCCTCATGGATGTCGGTCATAGTTTCGATGCAGACGATATCGGCGCCGGCTCCGATTGCCGCTTTCAATTGCCGCAGGAAACCTTCCCTCACTGTTTCAGGAGCGGTATCTCCATAGGGTTTCAGTAACTTGCCGCACGGCCCGCAAGAGGTGGAGACAAAGGCTTTGCCGCCCACCGCTTTTTTTACCGCTTCCACCGCCCGGGCGTTGATGGTTTCGGTTTGACTCTCCAAACCGTATCGGGCCAATTTCAACGGCGAACCGCCGAATGTGTTTGTCTGGATGATATCGGCTCCCGCTTCCAGATATTGGCGGGCAATGGATTCGAGTATTTCCGGATGGGTGAGATTGTACTCTTCGGGGCATTTACCGCCGCCCAGACCATTGGCAAACAACATCGTTCCCATGGCGCCGTCCGCTACCAATACTTCACCCGCCTGGATGCGCGTTAAAATCGAAGTCATCGTTTCCTTCCGCCCTCACGCTTCCGCTGTGAGTTTTTTGACGCAATCCACCGCGAAGCCGGCATCGAAGGCGTATTCGTCCGCTCCGATCTCATCTGCGTAGGCTTTCGACACCGGAGCTCCGCCGATGATGGTTTTGATTTTTCCAATGAGGTTTTCCGATTTCAATAGATCCACTACCTGTTTCATTACCGGCATAGTGGTGGTGAGGAGGGCCGACATGCCTATGATATGCGCATTTTCCTCTCTGGCTGTAGCGACGAATTTTTCCGGCGGCACATCGTTACCAAGATCGACGACATCGAAGCCGGCGCCCCTGAGCATAATGCCTACCAGATTTTTGCCTATATCGTGTAAATCACCGAGAACCGAACCGATCACCACTTTGCCCCGCGATTGCACGCCCTCTTTCTCGAGCAAGGGCTTGAGGGGATCGAGGCCGG
>JAHELQ010000385.1 GCA_024644125.1 Candidatus Aminicenantota bacterium
AAAAACAATATCAAAAAACCTTTCATCTCCCCGTCGCACCCAGGGAGCCTATAACACCAGGCCCCCCTGTTTTTTTTCATTATACCAGACAATCAATAATGCAGATAGCTACTGATAGTGTAACCATCTAATTTTTCGCGGCCATTGAGAAAATCCAATTCCACCAAAAATTCGATCCCGAGAATATTTCCCTTGAGCCGTTCCACAAGTTTGGCCACCGCCTGGGCAGTCCCGCCGGTTGCCAGCAGGTCATCGACTATCACTACGTTCTCTCCCTCTGCAATGGCGTCCACATGGAGCTCGAGAGTGTTGGTACCATACTCGAGAGCATAATCTTCCTGAATGGTCTCAGCCGGTAACTTCCCCGGTTTCCGGGCAGGCACAAAACCGCATCCCAACAAGTAAGCCAGTACTCCGCCGAAAATAAATCCCCTGGATTCGATGCCCACGATCTTGTGAACATGTTTGCCTTTGTACTTTTCTTCCATGAGATGGATGACATGCTGGAATGCTTCTTTCTCTTTCAACAAAGTGGTAATGTCTTTAAAAATTATTCCCTTTTGCGGGAAATCCGGTACATCGCGTATAAATTTTTCTAATTCCACAGAGCCTCCTTTAGTTCAAAAATAATATAATAATATATTTAAATCGATTTGAAAAGGGACAAGGGAAAAAACCGGTCAAATTACAATAAAGCGGGACACTTAGCTGTCCCGCTTCATTCTATTTTAATTCAAGTCAAATTGTGGTTCAATTGAGGGAACGGTAATACTGCCCAAGAATCTCCGCCACTTCCGGCCGGCTGAATTCCTCTGGAAGAGATTCACCGTTAGATAACATTTCCCGGACTTTGGTGCCTGAGAGCATAACCCAATCTTCTTTAGTGTGATCGGGATGTTTGCCCATCATAACCACTTTGTTCAGTTTTTTGGACCAGGCTGTATGGTCGGCCTTGTAGATTTCTATCTCGAGAGCGCCCTGGGGTACCTGCAGGTCAAAGATGGTCTGGGCGTCGAACGGGCCATAATAACTTCCGCAGCCCGCATGGTCGCGACCGACAATCAAATGGGTGCAACCGCAATTCTGGCGGAACACCGCATGCAGCACCGCTTCCCGCGGCCCCGCGTACAACATGTCGAAGCCATAACCGGTAATCAAAACTGTATTGGGGGGGAAATAGACATCCACCATTTTCCGAATAGACGCATCG
Organism: Candidatus Aminicenantota bacterium; assembly: GCA_024644125.1. Lineage (GTDB taxonomy): Bacteria > Acidobacteriota > Aminicenantia > UBA2199 > UBA2199 > JAHELQ01. The sequence continues at coordinate 1,211 of JAHELQ010000385.1, forward strand.
CGCACATCCGCGGGGATATCGCCTCCTTTCAGCTTTCCCAACAGCATATGAATCAGGATTCCGTCGGCATTCACATCTTCCTTTGCCATGCGGCACAATTCCTCGTGCGCCCGGTGCATGGGATTGCGGGTTTGAAACGCCACAACTATCTCCCATCCGGCAGCCTTGATCTCATCGCGGATCTGGTAAGCGGTACGGAACGTTTCAGGGAACTCAGTTTCAAAATACGAAAAATTGAGAACCTGAACCGGACCGGACACCACAAAATTTCCATGGGACATGAATGTCGCCACACCCGGATGAGCGGGATCATCGGTACCGAAGATCTGCTGAACCATCTGTTTTTTTTGCTCGATAGTCATCTCTTCGACCGCTGTCACTTCCTGGATGGCCAAAACAGGGTTCCCTTCCACATTGGGATCTCGCAATGCGATCCGGGAGGCGCCGGCGATTGCAGATGTATCTTCTAAAAGGTTCATCACAGGGACGGGCCAGAAAAGGCCGTCTTTTGTCGTCATCTTCTCCGCCACCGACAGAGCGTCTTCCAGATTCATATACCCGGACAATGGATTGAAATATCCACTTCCCAGCATGACTGCATTGGCCGCAGCCGCAGAATTCACAACGACGGAAGGTAGATTTTCCGCTTCTTTTTTCAGGATGTCGCGTTGCCCGCCGTCCATCACAAACAAGGGATTCAAAACACTAGAGCCATGGGGCTTGATCATATATTGCCTCCTTCAAACATTTTCAAATTATCAGGAACTCTCCAGTCATCATTGGATTGATTGCGGGATAGCAAAGGAAATGGATGGCGATCCTTTGATTTCGTTCCTATAAAATAAGAGTATAACCAATTAAAAGTAGATGTCAAGTACCTCTCTAAACCAGAATCTTCTCCCTATAAAGATAAACCCGGGGCGGAGGAATTCCCTTTTTTCTTTATTGCCATTTTTGTTGATTTTTCCGAGAATCCACTGCATATTATTGATGATGGAAATGGGCTGATCTATTGGTGAGATGGGGATATTTGCCTGAATATAAATTTATTCTATATTAATGAAGGAGATTTATAAATGGGGCGAGATGAAGTCTTGAAAAAATTCACACCAAAAATGGAGAACGTGCTACAGATTCTTCATGAATTGCAAAATCGCAACCCAAAGCATTATATTCAAAAAGAAGATATAAACGCTGTGGCCAAATACCTGAACACCACCATGGCCGCTATTTACGGAATCGTAGGTTATTATACCATGTTCAGCTCAAGGCCAAGGGGTGAACATATCATCCGCCTGTGCACTTCCCCGGTATGCAACATGAAAGGAGCGAAGGATATACTCGAAACTCTAAAAGATACCCTCCAGGTTCAACCGGGAGGCATGACGGAGGATGGGGAGTTTTCCCTCGAATTCACACAATGTCTGGGCCAATGCCAGCATTCGCCTGTGATGATGGTGGATACCGAAATTTATGGGGAGTTAACTCCAGAGAAAACCAGGGAAACCATCCGTGATATCCAGGAGAAAGAGACATGAGCGCGAATATGGAAAGCACGCGGATTGCATTGAAGAACGCCGGCCAAATCACTCCCGGAAGCCTGGCGGAATACATCGGCATAGGCGGGTTCAAAGCGTTAAAAAAAGCGTTGACCATGAAGCCCGAAGCTCTCATCGACCAACTAACCGCTTCAGGTTTGAGAGGAAGAGGCGGAGCCGGTTTCCCCACTGGTTTGAAAGAAAAATTCACCAGCGAATCCTGTCGCGAATGTGCGGAACGGTTTGTGGTATCCAACGCCGACGAAGGGGAGCCCGGCACCTTTAAAGACCGGGTAATCATGGAGAACGATCCCCTCCTTCATATCGAGGGAATACTCATATCCGCCCTGGCTATCGGGGCTACCAGAGGTTACATTTACATTCGCGGAGAATACGGTGACGCCATCCAAAAAACAAACCGGGCAATCCGGGAGGCCCGCCAATCGGGATACCTGGGCAACAATATCCTGAATTCAGGATTTTCCTTCGACATAGAAGTCAAAATAGGCGCCGGCTCCTATCTATGCGGCGAAGAGTTGACTCTGCTGGAATCAATCGAGGGCAAGAGGGGGTACCCAAGGATCAAACCGCCCTACCCAGCGGAAAAGGGATTGTACGATTATCCCACACTGATCAACAATGTGGAAACCCTCAGCCACATCCCGTCCATCATCGAGAACGGCAACGACTGGTACCGATCGTTGGGCACCGAGAAGTCCCCGGGGACAAAAATATTCTGCGTCAGTGGCGATGTCGCCAATCCCGGATATTGGGAACTGGAAATGGGCGTGACGCTACGGGAAGTAATCATGAGCCACGCCGGCGGGATCGGAAACGGCGGTGAATTTAAAGCGGCGCTGTTAGGCGGGGCCGCCGGAACATTCGTGCCGGCGACGATGCTGGACGTGCCACTGGCATATGAGACACTGGAAAAAAATGGCGCCACTCTCGGTTCAGGAGCCATCATCGTGATGAACCAGATACGGTCGATACCAGACATGCTTCAATCGATCCTGGAATTTTTCAAGCATGAATCTTGCGGTAAATGCGTGCCCTGTCGCGTTGGGTGCGGACAATTACTTGAGTTAACAGCCCACATAGCCACATCTCCGCCTTCGTCCACAAAAAAGCGATTGATACGGCAATTGGTCGAGGAGGCGGAATTCATGGCCCGTACCTCCCTGTGTCCATTGGGGCAAACACCTGTCCTTCCGGTGAAAAGCGCGATCACATACTTCGAAGAGGAATTCCAGGAGGGGAAAAAGCCATGAAAGACAGAATAACCATCACAATCGACGGACGGAAAATCGAAACCGAACAAGACGCCAACCTGCTCCAGGTGGCTCTGGATAACGGCATCGAGATTCCCCACTTATGCTACCATAAAAAACTGAGCCCGACCGGAGCCTGCCGTCTTTGCCTGGTGAAAATCGAAGGGCGCATCGGTATGCACGCCGCCTGCACAATCGGGGCGTCGGAAGGAATGACCGTCGCCGCGTTCGATGAGGAGTTGGAAGAGAGCCGGATACATATGTTGAAATACTTGCTCTCGGAACACAACGAAGCGAACGATGGCACCTACGAAGACGAATTTCGTCAATTGGTGCGGAAATACCGGTTGGACCGGCCAGAATCCAGCAGATATCCTTCGCTGCTTCATCAATTGCGCCTGCCGGTGGATTATACCTCGCCGGTCTTGAGTTACGATTCATCCAGGTGCATCAAATGTTTCCGCTGCATAAAGGCATGCGGAGAGGTGCAGGGCAAGTACGTGCTGTCGTTCGGCGAACGGGGGCTGGATTCTGTCGTGGTGGCAGGCATAGATCACTGGCGCGAATCCGAATGTGACGGGTGCGGCGAATGCATACAGCTTTGCCCCACCGGAGCGATCGTCGAAGCCCCGGATAGGAATGTTTTCCGTTTGCAAAGAATAGAAAAGAGAGTGGTCACCACATGCCCCTATTGCGGCGTCGGCTGCCAATTGCGGTTACATGTACAGGACGGGGAAATTGTACGCGCCACCGGCGTGGAGGGAGCGCTTCCCAATGACGGTAGACTCTGTGTCAAGGGACGGTTCGGTTACCAATTTGTCTCGAACCGGGATCGGTTGACTACCCCGCTCATCAAAAAAGATGGCGTATTCGTAGAGGCAAGCTGGGAAGAAGCTCTAGAATTGGTGGCTCAAAAATTCTCACAAATACGGGAGCAGTATGGTCCCGATGCTCTGGCGGGCTATTCTTCCGCCAAATGCACCAATGAAGACAATTACATGTTTCAGAAATTGGTGCGCGTCGCCTTCGGCACCAACAACCTGGATTATTGCACCCGGTTATGCCACGCCTCAACAGTTGTGGCCATGCTCCGCAGTATCGGCGACGGAGCCGGCAGCAATTCCATCCAGGACTTCGAAGCGACAGATTGTCTTATCGTTACCGGAAACAATATCATCGAAACTCATCCGGTCACGGCCACCTATATAAAACGCGGCGTGGCTCGGGGGATGAAAGTCATTGTCATCGACCCTAAATGGACACCACTGGTAAAATACGCGTATATCTGGATGCAACCGAAACTGGGAACAGATGTTGCGTTGCTAAACGGAATGATCCATGTCATCGTCCGCGAAAACCTCATCGACATCGAATTCATCCAAACGAGGGTGGATGGAGGTATGCGCGCGCTC
>JAHELQ010000386.1 GCA_024644125.1 Candidatus Aminicenantota bacterium
AACGCCATCTGGGCTGCGGCGATTTTGGGCTTTTTTGTGTTGTATCCCAATCTCACGCAGGTGAAGGAGTACGAGATGGCCTGGTTCCGGTTGGGATTCGAAAATCTGCCGGCCGGGATGTTGGGATTCTTTTTCGCCGCCATCGTGGCCATCCACCTCTCCACCATTTCCACCCATTTGAACCTCGGCGCCGTGTATGTGACCAGGGATTTGTACCATCATTACATCAATCCCAAAGCCAATCAGCAAAAATTGGTGTGGGTAGGCCGCATCGCCACCATCGGTTTGTTGTTGGGTTCCTTCGTGTTCGGCTCCATTATGGAAAATATCACCGAATGGTTGATCTTCGCGCTGTGGATCATGGCCGCCGGCGTGTGGCTGCCCAATATCTTGCAGGTGGTGTGGTGGCGGTTCAACGGCTGGGGTTATTTATTCGCCTGGATTTCCAACCTGGTGCTCTCATGGTTGGTGGTATGGGTGTTGCCGGCTTTCGGTATCCTGCCAAAATTGAAAGATTACCAGCAGTTCTGGTTGCTGATGGTGCTGGGAGCGTTCGTATTCATACCAATCACGCTTCTCACAAAGCCGGAGAACATGGACCGGTTGGTGAAGTTTTACGTCATGTCCCGGCCGATTGGTTGGTGGGGACCGGTAAAACGCGAAGCCCTGCGCCGCGGTTTGATTTAAGGAGACTTCAATGAAGATATTCAATAAATCCTGGACCGCGCAAGAGGCGGAAGAGTGGACCAAGGAGGATACCATCACAGTCATCCTCTCCCCGCTCGTTTATGTGCTCCTCACCATGGGCACGGTATTCAGCATGCTCCTGGTCCCGGCGGGTTTTTTTGTGTTGGGGGTGGGCATCGTGTTGATGTTCGTGATGATCTTCATCATCAACCCCAAACTCTCGGTGATTTCCGAAGAGTATGAAAAGAAACAGAAACAATACCTGGAAGAACTGGAACGGAAAGTGAAGTGGGAGGACTGAGATGGAAAACGGACTGAAAATGGTGATCGGCATGTCGCTCGCCTATGTCACATCCTTCGCGGGCTTGATTCTTGCCTATTATTCCTACAAGAAGCACAAAAAGAACGACGGGCAAGAACAAAAAGGAGCTGGCGATGAATGACATTATTTTTGGAATCATCATTCCGGCGGCTGTGTTTATATTTTCTTTTGCCATGACTTACCTTTTATATAGACATTTCGCCGGCAATATAAAAAACGAAGATTGATAAACTATCTGGCGCTTCCTCCTCGTAGGGAGCGCCGGAGGGAGATACACTCGATGCAAAGACTTAGAATACGACTGATTACCGCCCTAATACTGACAGTTATCGCGCCGTTACTGCACGCTCAAAAAACTCTGCCGAATATTATCATCATTTCGGTCGATACATTGCGGGCAGACCGGCTGGGTTGTTACGGATATCCCCGCGCCACATCGCCCGCCATCGACCGGTTGGCCGGAGACGGCACTCTCTTTTCCCATTGTTATACATTGATACCGTTGACAGGGCCTTCCTTTTCAACGATGCTCACCTCGCTGCCGGAATACAAACATGGCGCCAAACGAAACGGTCTCTCTATCTACGATCATATCCCGACGTTACCCCTTTTTCTGAAGGAAAACAGTTATTATTGCGGCGGTATCATTTCCAATTGGCCGCTGCGCAAAAAGTTGTCGGATCTGGACAGGGGATTTGACGATTATATCGAGATCTTCACAAAAAAACGCTGGTTGGGCATCATGCAGCCGGAGGGTAAGGCGCCGGATGTGACCGAAGCCGCCATCGCCTGGCTGGACAAACACCGGAGCGTCCCCTTCTTCCTATGGGTGCATTACTCCGAACCGCACGCGCCGTACCTGAAGCACAAAGGATTCGAATTCGGCAAACAACACACGGATAAACGCTTCTATCCGCCGGGCATGGAGAAGCGCAAATCGGACCATTACGACTCGGAGGTGGGATATACCGACCATCACATCGGCCGTTTACTCGACAAACTCAAAGAGTGGGACCTCTACCCGGGTAGTATGGTCATCTTCAACTCCGATCATGGCGAGAGCCTTGGGGAGCACAATTACACGGGCCACGGACGGCGGATCTACAACTCCATGATGCATGTGCCCCTGATTGTCAAACTGCCGGGGAATCGCAAGCTTCGCAACACCGATTCCCGCAATTGCACATTGATGGATATCGCCCCCACAATTCTCGCGAATCTGGGTATCGCCGTCCCGGGCCAAATGGAAGGCACCGATCTATTCGGGTCGAAAGGAGACCTCCATCCGGCGCTCTACATGGGTACCTACAAAGGCGCCGTCAAAGGCCAGCGGGATATGAAATTCCAACTCAAGGTATCGCCCCTCTGTTACGCCGTGATTCAAGGCGATACCAAGCTGATCTACACCGCCCGCACCCGCAAGTACGAAGCCTACAATCTAGCCAGGGATCCATTCGAGACTTTGAATCTGTATTACAAAACCAGAAATAATTTCCTCCCGCTCCAGGAATCGCTGAAACAACATATCGCGGCTGTCAAACAATATATTCAGGAAGGTTTGAAGAAATACAAACAAAAATCGCAATTGAGCAAAGAAGACCTGGAGAATCTTAAGACCCTGGGCTACTTGTAGGTTGCATAATTTTCCTCGCGTGTTATAATATAAGAGATATGTTTTTATGCAGGGAAGAATTCTTTTTTTAGTCGCGCCGGAAACGCCGTAGATTCATCATCATTGAATCGTTGGTTCCAGGACAATTAAGGAGGAAAGAACTTTGTCTATTTATAACACCAAACAACAAGAATTAGCGCATAAGATTGATTCCAATACTATCAAGGAAAATTGGAAAGATTGGAAATGGCAATTAAAACACGCGGTCAAGGATATCCAGACCTTTGAAAAACTACTGGGAGTGACGTTTGATCCCGACACCCGGAAAAAGCTCGAACAAACCGTGGAAAAATTTCCGGTTTCCATCACCCCCTACTACCTCTCCCTCATCGATCCGGAAGAATATACAACCGATCCGGTCTTCAAACAATCATTCCCCGATCCGGCGGAATTGAATACCGAACAATTCGATATGGAAGATCCGCTATCCGAAGACCGCGATAGCCCGGCTCCCCTCATCACCCACCGGTACCCGGACCGGGTGCTGTTTTTGATCAGCAACATCTGTTCCATGTATTGCCGCCATTGCACCCGTAAACGCCGGGTGGGCGACGTGGATTTTATCCCCAACAAAGAGGAGATCCTCAAGGGGATCGACTACATCAAACAAACGCCGCAGGTGAGGGACGTGTTGCTTTCCGGCGGCGACCCGTTTATGTTGTCTGACACATATCTCGATTGGATCCTGACGGAATTGGGCAAGATCCCCCATGTGGAGGTGATCAGAATCGGCACCCGGATGCCTGTGGTTCTTCCCTACCGCATTACCGCGGATCTGGTGAAAATGCTGAAAAAGCACCACCCCATCTGGATCAACACCCACTTCAACCATCCCCGGGAAATCACCTCGTCGTCGAAAACCGCCCTTAAAATGCTGGCAGACGCAGGAATTCCATTGGGAAACCAATCGGTACTCCTGGCGGGCGTCAACGATTGCCCCCGCATCATGAAACACCTGGTCCACAAACTGGTGCAAAACCGGGTCCGCCCCTATTATCTCTACCAATGTGATATGTCCGAAGGGCTGTCGCACTTGCGCACTCCGGTGGGCAAAGGAATCGAGATCCTCGAGAGCCTCATCGGCCACACCAGCGGATTCGCGGTCCCGACATACGTGATCGACGCTCCCGGCGGCGGCGGCAAGATCCCCATCATGCCGAACTACATCATTTCCTGGTCCACCAACAAGGTGATTCTGCGGAATTTCCAGGGCGTCATCACCAGTTACAAGGAGCCGGACTCGTACGAACCCATCTTCTGCGACCGCAAATGCGACCGATGCGACTTGCAACTGAATCTGGAAGACGCCCCGGAATACAAGTCCGAGGGTATCGCGATGTTGTTGTCGGATTACGACGACGCAGTGGCGTTGACGCCCAGGGAAACCATCACCTGGAACAATTCAGACGACGACTCCCCGGAGGCCGGCTAATGGAAGACTGTTTAGAATCATATGGAGCGAGCTTACTCCAGCATGGAAAGTTCAATGATAGGATTTATTTGATGTCCCTGGATAGCGCGGATTATCCGGGGATTCTCCATTATATGGAGACAATCGCCACGGACAACCGGTACAGTAAAATTTTCGCCAAGATCCCGCCCTTCGCGCTGAAAGGTTTCCGCGACGCAGGGTACATCGTGGAAGCGAAGATTCCCGGATTCTTCAACCGGGAGGCGGACGCCTACTTTATGGGGAAATTTCTGGATCCGCAACGAAAAATCGAACGCTTCCCCCAAAAGGTGAAAAACATAATCGATACCTCTCTTTCCAAATCCCAAATCCGCGATATGGCACTACCTGAAAGTCTGGAGTATAAAGTGGCGGAGGCCGCTGATGCCGGCGCCATCGCCGCTGTGTACCGCGACGTGTTCGAGACCTATCCGTTCCCCATTCACGATCCCGGATACATCCAAAAAACAATGGACGAGAACTTCATCTACTTTTGCGTGTGGGACGGGGATCGACTGGCTGCGGTATCGTCTTCGGAGATGTATCCGGCCTACGGCAACGTGGAGATGACGGACTTCGCAACCTTGCATCGCTACCGCGGCAATGGCTGCGCGATCTTTCTGTTGCAACGGATGGAAGCCGAAATGCGGAAGCGGGGACTGGCGTCCGCTTATACCATCGCCCGCGCCTATTCGTTCGGTATGAATATCACCTTTGCCCGTAACGGATATCGCTTCGGCGGCACTCTGACCAACAACACCAATATCTCCGGCGCCATGGAGAGCATGAATATCTGGTACAAAAACCTGTAACGAACGCTACAGGCAATCGTAACCACGCGCTTTGCACGAGTCGTACTCGAATTGCAAGGTGGCGTGGCTGACGCCGAAGCGCTCTTCCAGGATTTGTTTGATCCGGTTGGACAACGCCTCCGCTTCGCTGACCCGGAAATCCTCTCCCACCCGCACATGGGCTTCAAAATGGATCTCCCGGTCGTTCAATTGCCACAAATGGATATGATGACAATCCCCCACCTGTTCCAGCTCCTCGATCGCGCCCTTCACCTGCCCGATATCAAGATGGGAAGGGGTCGATTGCATGAGAATATTGGTCGATTGTTTCAATATACCAAAGCTCTCATACAATATATACAGGCCGATTATGACGGTAAACAGGGGATCGATCCAGTATACCCGGAAAAAATAGATGAACACGCCGCCAATCAACACCACCACGGACGAAAGAGTGTCGGAAACAAGGTGCAGGTAGGCGGATTTGACGTTGATATTTTTGC
>JAHELQ010000387.1 GCA_024644125.1 Candidatus Aminicenantota bacterium
TCGCCCCCCACACTGATCTGGAACAAAAACTGGCTGCCATTTGGTCCGACGTCCTGGGCAAAGAGGCATCCTCCATCGGGATCGCCGATGACTTCTTCGAGTCCGGCGGCCATTCCCTCAACGCCGCGGTGGTGATTTCCAGAATGCACAAAGCGCTGAACGTCAAGGTGCCGTTGGGGGAATTGTTCCGCAATCCCACGATCCAGGGGCTGGCAACAGTGGTGGAATCGTCCCAAAAAGAGCGGTTCTCCGCCATCCAGTTGGCCGAAGAGCGGGAATACTATCCTCTTTCCGCCGCCCAAAAACGCCTGTATATCCTGCAACAAATGGACAGGCAGAGTACCGTCTACAATCTACCGGCAATGTTTACCCTGGCGGGAGATGTCGATGTCGACCGAATCGAAACGGTCTTCGACACGCTATTGGCCAGGCACCAGGCTCTCCGTTCATCGTTTGAAATGGCGGAGGGGCAACCGGTGCAGCGGGTGCGCCGGCAGGCCCATTTGAGTGTGCGCCGTGAAGAAGGCGATGATTGCCGGCAGGCGGCCTCGGACTTTATCCAACCCTTCGATCTGGCGGCGGCTCCGTTGGCGAGGGCCATGCTATTCCGGCGGAAAAGCGATGATTATTTGCTGGCGGTGGATATCCATCACATTGTGGCGGACGGAATTTCAATGGAAATCATCGCCCGCGAGTTCTCCGCACTGTACAGGGGGCTTCAGCTACCGCCGCTTCGTTTGTCCTACAAAGATTATTCCCAATGGCAGCAAAGCACCGCCCGGCGAGAAGCGGTTCGTCGGCAGGAGGAATTCTGGATGCGTGTCTTTAGCGGAGGGATCCCGGAGTTGGAACTTCCCACCGACTTTCCCAGGCCGGCGGTCAGGCAATTCGACGGCAGCTCCTTTCGCTTTGAATTGGGGGAGACGGAGACCGCGGCGCTGGAACGGCTGGGGCGCGGGCGGGGCATGACGATGTACATGATGCTCCTCTCGGTCTATGTCCTGGTATTGGCCAAACTTACGGACCAGGAAGATATCGTAGTGGGAACGCCGGTGGCGGGCCGCGACCATCCCGATCTCGAAGGGGTGGTAGGGATGTTTGTCAACACCCTGGCCCTCTATTTCAAGGCGGATGGCAGCGATTGCGTCGCAGACTATCTGGATCATATCAAAACAACCGCGTTGGAGGCGTTTCAGAATCAAGATGTGCAATTCGAAGACCTGGTGCAGCAATTGTCGGTGAAACGGGATACCGGGCGCAATCCGGTGTTTGACGCGATGTTCACGATGCAAAACCAGCAGCCCCGGCAAACCATCGACTCAACGGCGGTCAAACGGGAGAATTCTTTGCTGATGGGATCGTTTGATTTTGATAACAAGACGGCCAAATTTGATCTCAACCTGCAGGTCACCATCGCGCCCAAACGTCTCTATTTTGTCCTGGAATATAGCGCAACGCTATTCAAGCGCGAGACCGCCGAGCGCATAGGCGATTATTTCCGGCGCCTGGCATCGAAGATAACGGATTCCCCCCAAAAATCCATAAGCGACATCGAGCTCGTGACAGGGGAAGAAAAAGAGAGTCTGCTCTCCCATTGTTGCGATGGTGATCTGAAGTTGCCGCTGCATATGACCATCTGCCGCCGCCTGGCTGAAATCGCCTGCGCGTTCCCCGGGAATATCGCGGTGACGCTCGAAGACCGCAGGCATTACTCCTATGAATGTTTACTCGCCCAGGCCCGGTTGGTGGCGGAGCGGTTGCGGCAATCGGGAATTGGCCCCGGTGCGATTGTGGCACTCTTGTTCAAACCCTCCTTTAGTATGATCGTCTCCATGCTCGCCGTTCTCCAGGCGGGCGCAGCCTATCTCCCCATCGATCCGGGAATTCCCCCCCATCGGCAACGATTTTTGCTGCGCGACAGCAACGCGTCGGCGGTGGTCAGCGACGGGGAACAGCCACTGCCTCAGAGCGACGGGTTGGCGTTGGTCATAAACGACGAACCATTGTCGCCCCCGGAGGCGCGCCTCGATGAACGGGATCCCCTGATCCACGAGGCGAAACCCGAAGATCCGGCGTATGTCATCTACACCTCCGGTACCACCGGACAACCCAAAGGGGTCGTGATCGAACACAAAAACGTGTGCGCGTTGTTATTGCATCACCCCTTCCCGTTCCGGTTCGGGGCCGGTGATGTCTGGACCATGTTTCATTCTTATAGCTTCGACTTCTCCGTCTGGGAGATGTACGGCGCATTGATGTTCGGCGGCAGGCTGGTGATGGTATCACATGCTACCACCAGGGATCCTCGCGCCTACGGCCGGTTATTGGAGCGGGAACGGGTGACGGTGTTGAACCAGACCCCCTCGGCCTTTTATTCTCTGGCGGCGGAAATCCTGAACATGAAGCCTGCGTCGCTGGCGCTCGCTTATGTGATTTTTGGAGGCGAAGCTCTCAATCCGCCGCGGCTGAAAACCTGGCGGGGCAGGTATCCGGATGTGACTCTGGTCAACATGTACGGCATCACCGAAACGACTGTCCATGTCACATACAAGGAAATCGGAGCGGAGGATATCGCCGTTGCCCGGAGTAATATCGGAACTCCGCTAAAAAATCTCTACGCGCTTCTAACGGACCGGTACGCCAACCTACGTCCGGCCGGAATGCCCGGCGAGCTGTGCGTCGGCGGCGCCGGCGTCGCCCGCGGTTATTTGAACCGGCCGGAACTGACTGCGGAAAAATTTGTTCCCGGACCCTTTAGCGAAGACCGGTTCGTCTACCGCTCCGGCGATCTGGTGAAATCCGAACAAAATGGTGATCTGGTCTACCTGGGCCGTCGCGACCGGCAGGTGAAAATACGCGGCTACCGGATCGAAACCGCCGAGGTGGAGGCCGGGCTACTGCAACACGACGATGTATTCGACGCGGTTGTGTCGGTCCGGGATATCGGCGGCCAGCCGGCGTTGGTGGCGTATTTCATCGGACGGGACACTCTATCGTTTTCTCAATTGCGCGAGTTCCTGGGGCGCCTCCTGCCGGCCTACATGATTCCCGCTCATCTGGTTCCGGTAAAAGAGGTGTACTTAACTCCCAATGGAAAGATCGACCGGCGGCGGCTGGACCGGATCGAGCTGGATTCCGGGCAAAAACGGGGTCAGAAACCTCAGGGACGGACGCAGGAAATCATTGCCGCCGCCTGGCGCAATGTGTTGGTTGTGGAGGATTTTGATGTTACGGATAATTTTTTTGATTGCGGCGGCAATTCCCTCACGTTGGTGCGGGTGAATCACCTGCTTCGGGAGGAATTGGGCGTCGATCTCCCGGTGATGGCATTGTTTGAGCATCCCACCATCCGGTCGCTGGCGGACTATATCGACGACCGGCTTGAAACTCCACCGGAGGTTACGGACCGCTCGCAAGTCGTGAAGAATGCCCGGCACACCCGCAATCTGCAATTTGAAAAAAGGCGCAAAAGGAATTGATCATGAGTGTTACCTCCAATGTTGAAACCACCGGCCTGGAAATAGCTGTCATCGGCATGTCCGTCCATCTGCCCGGAGCGGACGATATCGAGCGCTTCTGGAAAAATCTCGAAAATGGCGTCGAGTCGATCGCGTTTGCCAGTGATGATGAGCTCGAACAATCGGGAATGAAGGATGAAACCATCCGCAATCCCGCGTTTGTCCCGGTGAAAGGCGGCCTATTGGCAAACCGCCAATCTTTTGACGCCTCCTTTTTTGGCTTTACGCCCCGCGAGGCAGAGCTTCTGAATCCCCAAACCCGCCTGCTTTTGCATGGCGCCTGGGAGGCGTTGGAAGACGCCGGTTACAATCCTTTTTCGTACAAGGGATATATCGGCCTCTACGGCGGCGCCGGCTCCGGTTTTCACTGGAATGTCCTGGTGATGATGTCGGGGATCGCCGATGAAATAGGGGAGTTCGCCGCCATGTTATTGGCGGATGAACGGAATCTTTGCACCCATGTGGCTTATAAACTGGATCTCAAAGGACCGGCAGTCCTGGTCCAATCCGCCTGTTCCACCTCCCTCGTGGCTGTTCATTACGCCTGTCAGGGAATCTTGAACGGCGAGTGCGACCTCGCTCTGGCGGGTGGAGTTACCGTGTTTGCCCGTGAACCGTTGGGATATATCTACCGCGATGGCATGGTCAATTCTCCCGACGGTCATTGTCGCGCATTCGACCGCCGGGCAAAAGGTATGGTTGGTGGAGAGGGCGCCGGAGTGGCGGTGTTAAAACGGTGTGCCGAAGCGCTGGAGCAAGGGGATCATATTTACGCAGTCATCAAAGGTAGCGCCGTCAATAACGACGGCTTGCGTAAGGTGGGGTATACGGCACCCAGTATCCAGGGGCAGGCGGAGGTGATCCGCGTCGCCCTTCAAGTGGCTGAGGTGGAACCGGAGACCGTGACTTACATCGAGGCGCACGGCACCGGAACATCGCTCGGAGATCCGGTGGAAATCGGAGGTCTGATTCGGGCCTTCGACTCGGAGAAGCGGCAATTTTGCGCTATCGGCTCGGTCAAGACCAATGTGGGACATCTGGACGCGGCGGCCGGTATCGTCAGCTTCATAAAAACCGTCCTGGCTCTGGCTCGCAAAAAAATCCCCGCCAACCTCCATTTTGAAGAACCGAATCCCAATATCCAATTCGCATCGAGTCCCTTTTATGTGAATCCCACGCTCAAAGACTGGCAAACCGACGGCTTCCCGTTGCGTGCGGGGGTGAGCTCGTTCGGTATCGGCGGTACAAACGCTCATGTGGTATTGGAGGAAGCTCCGGTCGGCGCTATGTCGGCTTCAGGAGCATCGTCGCGGCCATGGCGATTGATGACTTTATCGGCTGCTTCGGTCGAAGCCCTCGATAAATCGACGCAACGATTGTCGGTACACCTGGCGGAGCATCCGAACCTAAGTGCTGACGACGTGGCCTTCACATTGCATGTCGGCCGGCGGGAAATGCCGGTTCGCCGGATGCTGGTGTGCGATTCGCTAAAAAACGCTGCGGCGGGACTGGCTCGAGCTCCGGTCGCTACCGCGCCTTCGGGAAAACCGTCTGTGGTTTTTTTATTTCCCGGTCTGGGCTCCCAATACAGCGGGATGGGGCGCGGTTTGTACGGAATCGAACCGGAATTCCGTCGGCAGATGGACCGTTGCGCCGAGATAGTAAATGACCTTCTAAACATAGATATCAAAGGCATTCTATATTCCACTGTATCGGCAATGCAGGCCAATGACATCGCCCAGGTGTGCACCTTCATTGTCGAATACTCTCTAGTGAAGCTGCTGATGAGTTGGGGGATTTTACCCTCCGCTCTGCTGGGGTACAGTTTCGGCGAATATGCCGCCGCGTGCCTGGCCGGAGTTTTTTCTCTAGAGGACGCCCTCGGTATGATCTGCTG
>JAHELQ010000024.1 GCA_024644125.1 Candidatus Aminicenantota bacterium
TTGCGGAAAAAGCCAGACCACCAGACGTGTGAGCACGATTTTGAAGGAAATGGGTTATAAGGTTGCCGCTATCAGACATCCGATGCCTTATGGCGACCTGGTTGCCCAGAAAGTCCAGAAGTTCGAGACGCTCGAGGATTTGAAAAAGCACAATTGCACCATCGAAGAGATGGAAGAATATGAGCCGCACATTCAGAACGGCGTCATCGTGTTCGCCGGTGTCGATTATGAAGCCATTCTCCGCGAAGCAGAAAAAGTAGCCGACGTAATCCTCTGGGACGGCGGTAACAACGATTTTCCGTTCTATAAATCCGATCTGGAAATCGTCGTAGTGGATCCCCACCGTCCGGGACATGAATTGGAATACTATCCCGGTGAAGTGAATTTTAGACGGGCCGACGTAATCGTGATCAATAAAATGGATACCGCCGACCTGGACAATATTCTGGAAGTTCGCGAAAATATTTTGGAAGTAAATCCCGATGCTATCGTCGTGGATGCCGCTTCCCCGATCTTCGTAGACGATGGTTATAAAATCAGAGGGAAAAGAGTATTGGTCATCGAAGATGGTCCGACCTTGACCCACGGCGAAATGCAGTATGGCGCCGGCGTCATGGCCGCTTACAGATATGGCGCTGCCGAATTGGTAGATCCCAGACCTTATGCGGTCGGAACCATTGCCGAGACATTTGAGAAATATCCTGAAATCGGAGTTTTGCTTCCCGCTATGGGCTACGGAGATAAGCAGATGGCAGATCTCAAAGCCACCATCGACAAAGTGGAAGCCGATCTGGTAATTATCGCCACTCCTATCGATTTGAGTCGCGTGATTAAAATTGATCGTCCCAATGTTCGGGTAAGTTATGAATTGGGCGAAATCGGCACTCCGAATTTGAAGGAGGTTTTGACAAAACATCCGAAGCTGAAAAAATAAATTTGAGTAAAATTGATAAACGAAAACATGGGGCCAGATGAAAAGTAAATTGGCACTCATTGCGTTTGGAGGCAATGCAATGCTTCCCGCCGAAAGCCGGGGGACCGCCGAAGAACAATACAGCTATGCCAAAAAAGCCGCGTCGATCCTGGTCGATGTGGCAAAAAAAGGGTATCGGTTGATCGTTGTTCATGGGAACGGCCCCCAGGTTGGGAATGTATTGCTGCAAATGGAGGCGGCATCAAATCAGATACCGCCTTTTCCTCTCGACGTGTGTGACGCCATGACCGAAGGCAGTATGGGATATATGTTGGAGCGGGCCATCGTGAACGAATTGCGGAAGCAATCAATCGATCGAGAGGTGGTCACACTCCTGACCCAGATCATCGTGGATAAGGATGATCCGGCTTTCGCCAAGCCTACGAAACCCATCGGCCCCTTTTACAATTCTTTTCGGGCCAGACAATTGATAAAAGAGTGCAATTGGATGATGAACGAAGATGCTGGGCGGGGATTCCGTCGCCTTGTGCCGTCGCCAAAGCCGGTGGATATTGTGCCCAAGCAGGTCATCCGGGCATTATTGGAAGGGGGAACCATTGTAATTGCCGCCGGAGGAGGTGGAATTCCGGTATTTATTAATTCTAACGGTTACCTGGAAGGTGTCGAGGCTGTTATTGATAAGGATTTCGCCTCTTCATTGATTGCCAGGGAAGAGGGGGTCGATCTATTCGTGATTCTCACCGGGGTCGATATGGTGTACGAAAATTTTGGGACGGATCATGCCCGCCCGTTGCAGACTCTAGATGTCGAAACAGCTCAAAAAATGTTGGTGGAGGGACACTTCCCCGCCGGTTCAATGGGCCCTAAAATTGCAGCCGCTATCGAATATATAAATGGCGGAGGGGAAGAGGTGTTGATTACTTCCGCCGCAAAATTGAGAGCTGCGTTGCTGAAACGATCTGGCACCAGGATTGTAAAAAAAATTGAGGAGAGATAAAGTGGAAGTTAACCTTACTATAGAAGACAAAGATATCGCCGTAGTTAAGAACTATTTAAAGGGTAAGGAAGAGCCTGTTCAATTGAGCGAGGTCGCTTACCAGGTCGCTCTTTTCAAAACTCAGGACAAACGGAAAAATAGGGTTAAAGTGTATAACCCGGACTGTGAATATAAAGTCGGAGATTTGATTTACAAGGAATATGCCGGTAATCTACCGACCGGAGCGAAAAAGTCCTTCGAGATGAATAGGGGTATTGTCCTTAAAGTGGTTGATGTAAAGGTTAGCGTTGGATACCACGAAATAAAATTGGCATATGAAGGGACTTCTGATTTTCGGAAATATACCGAATATCTGGAACGGCAAAAGATTGAATTATTATTGCCTCATAAACAGGCAAAACCATGTGAAAAAACCGAATACCTTCCTGAAGAGGAAGATCCTAGAGCCCAGCAAGCTCCGATGGTTGAGAGGGAATTCGCTAAACTACAGAAAAAATTGAAGAGTGCGTTGCAAAAAGAGCAAAAAATCGCTCTTATCAGCGATAAAGTATTGCTTGAAGAGAACCTTAGAAAAATTGAGAGCGACGCTTTCGACAGAATTCGCGAATTCCTGACTGCAAACAAAAAATCCGAATCCACTGAATTCATGGTTGAAAATTTTTTGAAGGTGCCCGCGAGTGATCCCCAATTCGATAGCTATTGTTTTTCACTGAATTATTTTATGTCGCGTGATTATAAGATCGATTTTCAGCAGACTTACCTGAAAAACTGGGGAAAATGGAATTTAATTTCCATTATTTATTATTTGAAGAAGAATTCGATCATAAGCGCTCCTAATCCGTTGAAAAACAAAATTTATCTCCATAACAAGAAAAATCTCGGACAAAGGCGGAAAAAGTTTGAAGATGCTCTATTCAGCGAGGAATACTCCCGGTATTATTTGACTCAGAGAGAAGTTACCGCCGGAGCGGTCAGGCTTCACGCCGGGATATATGATTTCGGCGAATCGATCGAAATCGAGGCGACTGAAGTAAATACAAAAAAAGACTACACTATTTATTATTACAGTGACGAGAATTTATTGCTTGGATTTAAAGAATGTTTCGAGAGTTTCAAAGCCCTGCAGGGAATGATTCTTACCTTCGACAAAGTGGGCGAGAACAAATTCCATTTTAATATTCGAACAACAAAAAAAGGTACCGTTGCAGACAAGATCGTGTTTGATCCCCAGAAAAATGTGTTCCATGCTACGGAAGAAAAGGTCGCGTCTCCTGTTTTTCTGAATAAAGCGATGTATCTCGAGTCCGAAGTTTTTCTAAAAGTGGAGGAGGGTGTAGCTGAGTTCAGAAAAATGGAAACATTCAATAAACTCATCCATAAGATATTTTTAGAGTTTGGAACCAAAGAGAAGAATTACGAAATCCATATTCTAAGATTGTATCATATTATCGATCTGATCTATCCGGTGGATTTCCGCCTTCTGGAAGATGTGATTTTATGCAATCCAGAATTCATCCCGTCGGATAAAATTCCCGGCGTTTATTACCTCGATTCAGATGCTGTGGTCGAGATCGAAGAAGAAGAGGTCAAACGCAGGCAGCAACTTGTGGAGGAATCCAAAAAGAAGCGGGATCAGGTTCGGCTAAAAAAATTGGAAGAGGAGCATAAGCTCAAAGAAGAAATCCGGATGAAACGCGAGGAACGGCGGCGGAAACGTGAGGAAGAAATGCGGATGAAGGAAAAGTTGACCGGCGAACTGAAGCCTGAACCGGTTCATGTCTCCGCTCAAGAAGTTGTTCCCGCTGTGGAACCAGAGCCGGTTGAATCGCTGGAGGTAGTGGTAAGTAAAGAATTTACCGGCGAAGCTGACGATAGTAGCGCAAAAAAAGATCTTCATAAAAAATCCCGGAAAAAAGAACCGGCAGAGCGTCCGGTAAAGCCGAAGAAGCGCCTCGAACGCAAGCTTTCCGACGACAATCTCGATCTCGAAGAAATCGTGAGTGATATTCGCCTGGAAGAGCTCAAGGACGAAGTTCTCGAAAAAAAAGAGGTAGAAAAACGAGACGGGAAAAAGAAAGAGGTGGCTTACAAGGATGACGGCGGATTCGGCGGCATACTCGCTTCAAAGTTGGACCAGGTCGTCAAAGGCGATGAAAAGGACGAGGAAAAGAAGGGCAAGGCAAAATGAAGATTTTACTCTCGCCCTGGATGAAAGAGCTGGATTCTGTAGCTATCAACGATATCGGAATCCCTTCTATCGTTCTGATGGAGAATGCTTCGCGCGGAGCTGCGGTTTTTTTTGCCAGGGAATTTCCCCGCGAACGGTACAAAAACATCGTTGCGGTTATCGGCAAGGGGAACAATGGCGGGGACGGTATCGCCGTCGGTCGTATATTGAGTCAAATGGGCTACAACGTGCGGTTTCTTTTTTTTGCGGCTCCAGAGACTTTTCCTCCTGACTCTAAAACCAACTTCGATATTATTGCGAAGCTCGGTCTCGATTATCAATTACTCGGCGACATTCAAGATTTGGCCGTATTGCTGGATTCCTTGCACCACTACGATACCTTCATCATTGACGCTATATTCGGTATCGGCATCAACAAACCCCTAAACGATGGCCTGTTCGTTGACGCCATCCGCCTCATCAACGAGTCTCCCCATCCTGTTGCCGCCATTGATATCCCTTCCGGTCTGTCCGATGAATTTTTGCCTGACGAGGGAGCTCATATCAATGCAGATGTAACTGCCACATTCCAGAATTTGAAATGGGCCCATTTTATACCGGATGGGAATACGTTTTGCGGGAAGATTGAAATCATCGACATAGGAATTCCGGTATCTTTGCAGCAGAACCCTGCATATTTCATCGACATGACAGAGGCGTCCGATTGCAGGGAATTTGTTAAACTGAGAGATATTGATGCCCACAAAGGAAATTTTGGTCATTGTTTGACTATATGCGGTTCACGCGACAAACCCGGCGCTGGCGTGTTGAGCTCTATTTCCACTCTCAAAGCCGGTGCCGGTTTGTGTACCGTCGCTGTTGAGAAAGAAAACCGGACTATTCCTGTGCTGGCCCATCCGGAGCTAATGACACTGCCCTACGAGCATCCCGGCGAGATAATTTCGCGTCTGGAAGAATTCGATTGTATTTTGATGGGTCCAGGATTGGGGAATACCCCGGAGACATTTTCACTGGTTTCCGATATAATTGAAAGAACCCGTGTGCCGTTGATTCTTGACGCGGATGCTATCAATGTGCTGGAAGGTAAAACGGAATATTTGGGAAAAGCCAATGGCATCCCCATCATACTAACTCCCCACCCCCGGGAATTTTCCAGGTTATCCGGCATTTCGACCCGCCAAATTTTAAAAGACCGCATCCACGCGGCCCGGAATTTTTCAATGGAGCATTCCGTTTATTTGGTTCTCAAGGGGCACCACACGATTGTCGCTTCTCCGGATGGAAGAGTGAATGTCAACCAAACGGGGAATCCCGGGATGGCGACAGCGGGAAGTGGCGATGTACTGGGAGGGGTATTGGCTGGTTTTGTCGCGCAATTTGCCGGTTCCTTCGAAATAGGAAAGATTGTCAGTGCGGCAGTTTTTATTCATGGTTACGCCGGGGATATCGCGATGGAATCGATTGGGGAAACAGCTCTGACAGCTACAGATATTATCGGTTTTTTATCTGAGGCCACCAGGAAATTAAATGATTCAAAAACTCGATTCAACCGAACCTGATCATACATTTGGTTATGGCGCCAATATAGGGAAGTACTTGAAAGGCGATGAGATCATACTTCTATCCGGGGGACTCGGAGCAGGGAAGACCCTGTTCACCAAAGGAATCGCCAGGGCTTTGGGCATCGATCCTTCCGACATTGTAAGTCCGACTTTCACGTTGATGAATAGATATGATGCTGATGAGGATGTGCATCTATATCATCTGGATCTTTATAGACTCGGTACCGGAGAGAGCTTGATTATGCCTGAATTAGATGAGATTATCGGTGAGGGGATTATCGTGGTGGAATGGGCCCAATTTCTGTCTCCGCTATACTTCAAACTACCGAACGTTATCGCTGTCTACATTGAAATCTATCAAAAGAGAATGGAATGGCGGGAGATTCGTGTGGAAACTTCTCTCGATTATATATTTTTCTAGTTAATTTTCTTATTTTAAGTCCTTGATTTTTAATTCTTGAGCTGTTATCATATAAATGCCTTCTGCGTTCGTTTTTGCTCGATATTTATTGAACTTACTTCTATAGATGTCGAGATGGTTGTTGCCTTTTTGACTCGATAGTATGCATGTATGGTTATCATTCTGAGATGAGATTGACCGCAAGCTATTCTATTATTATCGTCAACAAAGACATACGTTTGAGAAACACCACAGCCGAATGGTGGTTTCTCAAAAAGGACCTCAATGCATCCCTAAAGGATTTCAGGGTTCTTATATTTTACAAAAGGAGGTTAAAATGTCAAAAAAAATGAATTTAACGTTTTTGCACCAAATGGAAATGGATCGGAAGAGGATGCAAAAAATAATCGCAGGTGCCGAGCCTGCGTCATGTTCAGCCAATTGTATTTGCGGTGAATTAGATGGTTGGACTTCAGGCTACGTTAGTGGCAGTAAACCTGATGTTTCGTCATGGTAGAGCCGGTAGAATCATTCTGCTAGATTTCATCTGCGGTCAAAATCCGGTGGATTGCGCTGGGTTTTGACTTTTGCCTTCTGTTCTGATACATTTGTTTTTATGGGGTAGAAATGACTTCCACAGTACTGTTTAAGTCAGAGGGGAGAAACTATTATTTGCATAGTGGATTCAATAACCGCTTCTTATTATGTCATCCCTTGATTCATCATTTCGCCGATCTGACTCGTATCGGAGGCGATCCTGCCCAATGGATCGATCAAATAGATGGAGCCGGTATATACCTTGGCGATCTGGGACCATTTTCCAGGGCCCAGGTTGAATATTATTTCGGGAAGTTTTTGTTTTTAAAAGAAAACCATTATTTCGAAGATGTCGATATAAAAAAGAAATTGAGCGACAGATTATCTGCGCAATCCGTAAAGACAACACTTGCCAATTGCCGGCAATTGACGTTCGAGGTAACGGATTTATGCAATCTTGATTGCTCCTATTGCGCGTATGGGAAGTTTTATAACGATTATGACAGGAGGGAGGGGAAAAATTTACCGATACCTGTAGCCGAGTGCATATTGGATTATCTCCTTGAATTATGGAATTCGCCTCTGAATCATTCTCATCAAAAAACCATATATATCAGTTTTTATGGCGGGGAGCCACTTTTAAATTTTAGTTTTATCGAGAGAATCACCTATTATGTAAAAACTCTGAAACTAATGCACAATAGTGTCAGGTTTTCCATGACCACGAATGGCCTTTTGCTGAATAAGCACATGGACTTTTTGGTGGAGCATGATTTTCAATTATTAGTCAGTCTGGATGGGGATGAAGTCCACAATAGCTATCGGATCATGAAAAATGGGCGCCCCTCTTTCCCCTTTATCATGTCCAATTTACTCGAGTTAAGAGAAAAATATCCCATTTATTTTAACAAGAATGTACGTTTCAACGCAGTGCTTCATAATCGCAACTCTCTTTCCGCGATCTTCCGGTATTTCAAAGGGAAATTCAATAAGAGCCCGAATGTCTCCGAGGTCAATCCGTATGGGATAGATCCCGC
This sequence comes from Candidatus Aminicenantota bacterium, assembly GCA_024644125.1. GTDB lineage: Bacteria > Acidobacteriota > Aminicenantia > UBA2199 > UBA2199 > JAHELQ01. The sequence continues at coordinate 7,656 of JAHELQ010000024.1, forward strand.
TCAGAAGGCTGCTTTTCGAGAGACCTACCGCAATATGAACGAGAGTCTCAACCAGGAAGAGGAGTACTATAAAGACGAAAACAGGAATAGTTTTCTCATGCCGAGACCTCGGGACGTTATCGAAGTTATCAGGAGATATAGCGGCGTTGTGTTCAGGAAATACGATGAATTATTGGCATGCGCGCATGAACGTAGCTTCGTTCCCACAGGAACCTGTATCCCGTTTTCCAGGATGCTGTTCGTCACTGTAAACGGGAAGATTTTGCCCTGCGAGCGGATTGGGCATCAATTCAGTCTTGGGCGTGTTTCGCTGGACGGAGTTGAATTGGATTTTCACCAAATCGCAAAAACGTATAACAGGTATTTCGAATCGTTATCCTCCCAGTGCCACCTATGTCACAATACCGAAGCCTGCATCCAGTGCCTGTTCAATTTACCGATCAATGACCCCCATCCAAAGTGTTTCGGTTTTAAAAACCATAAAGATATCGCACAATATTTTTCCAGCGTTATGACCTACATGGAGGAGCACCCCGAGGTATTCTTCAATGTGTTGGAGGAGATGTCTTTTGGCTAAGGCTTACTGGTTTTATCTTGAGCCGTTTGTTTTTAGTATTGTAAAAGGTAAGAATCAGGTAGCGCTCTACAATACCCACAGCGGAGATTTTTTGGAGTATAGCGATGCACCGGATATCATACGCCTGGTGAAGCGGCTGGCTGCCCGTGAAAATCTTTATGTCGTGCCGTTATCGGAATCCATGCTGGCAAAACCTGAGATTAACGCTTTTATCAAAAAAGTAAGGGAACGTTTTATGGGAGATCTTCTGGATCAGCGTCATTTCCCTCATCGGCCGGTTCAGATGATGCCCTTTCTCAATATCGAAAAGGATGCGGAGAAATTTAAAAAAGATGCCCCGGAGCGCGTAGGGGAGGACTTGATGACGTATGTGAGCGAGATCTCCCTCTACCTGACCAATCGTTGCCTAATAAATTGCACAGAATGCCATGGTGCATACCGGCAATTCCTTCATTGCACAAGAATCCCGGATAAGAGGGTTGTCCATCTACCCCTCGATGCGGTCGAAAACATTTTCAAGGAATCCACCGGTACCTCTTTATGTCGATTTAACTTACTGGGGGGGGATATTCTGGAATATCCCCACCTAGAGGAACTCATTCCACGGCTTCAGGATATTAAGCCGTTAAAGTCTGTTTATTTTCATTATAAAAGTATTTCCAATAATCATGAACAATTGCGAGCGGTGCGCCTGCCTAAAGATTCTTCTGAGATCAATGTCCTGGTTCATTTTCCCATTGATCAACGCCGTTTGAGGTTATGCCAGGAGTACTTAAACCCACTTGGCCTGGAAACCACGTTCTTTTTTCCGGTAAAAAACGAACTGGAGTTCGAAACGGCTATGGAAGCTGATATTGGAGCGAGGGGTAGCAATAAACGACTGCTGCCTTTTTATGATGGAACCAATCTGGAGTTCTTTGAAAAGAATGTCTTTTTAACACGGGAAATTATTTTGGAGGCGAAGCCTTCCCTACAGGATATTTTTTCCCGGCAGGCAATCAATGGGAATAATTTTGGGAAATTGATTGTGTTCCCCGACGGCGGAATTTATTCAAATGTCAACTTTCCAGCTCTGGGCAATATCAATCGCATCTCCCTTTATGATGCAGTCTATAAAGAGATGCTTCAGGGAAAAGGTTGGCGTTTATCGAGACGTAGGGTCAAACCATGCAGCCGTTGCGTATTTGAAGCGCTCTGCCCGCCTCTATCCAATTATGAGTTGGCCATCGGGCGTAACAATCTGTGCGACATCTGGCGAGGATGAGATGTTGTTTCCCGGGACGTAGTATCCCGGGAAAAAGAGTCCGGCAAATTGGAGTGTTACCAGATAAAGAAATGGATGCCAAAATTAAAGGACAAACCGCTCATATCCAGTTTGTCGAAATCCTGGAACAAGTCTGAGAGTTCATCCTTCAGATACAGGTATTTGCCTTCAAACGAAAGCCCTGTGGTTTTCCCGATTCGTACTACAAATCCTGCTTTAGCGTTGAAGCCCAATGCCACTCTCGATGTGTCGGCAAATCCCTGATCCACCGTACCTTCGATGGTGTCGATAAACCATCCCCATTGTTCGTATTTCCAGAAATAGACCCCGGGGCCCGCTGAAATATAGGGATAGATTGCTTTGCGAATTCCCAGAGGGTAGAGTTTGATATTCAATTCAAGCGAGGTAATCCGCAATGATAGGTTTTGTTCGATAGGACTATCGTCTTCGAAAACAAATTCCCGGTAGGCGGTAAAAATTTCTTGTTTGTAAACCCCTCCCTCGATTCCCAGGGCAATTACCTTGTTTATAAATTGTTCATACTCTGCAGAATAATAGATGTCAACCATATCGGCTTTACTGAACGCCAAATTGCTCTGGTTAATGTCCCAGAGATCAGACTCCATGGAGGGAATAAACACTCCGGCTCTGATGTTGACGCTCTGGGATCCGAGAGGCATCAAGCCTGCGGCTGCAATCAATACTATCAATAAAGTAATTTTTTTCATTTTTTCCTCCTGAAATACATTTTTAGCAAATTAGATGCCACTCATACCGCGGCATTCGCTAACTTTTGTGTACCTTTTTAGAGACACCCATGACCTTCCAGGGGAGAGGCGACATTCGGCCTCAACCTTTTATAGACGCGATAATTTTGTCTTTTTTGGGAACTGAGTTGAACCGTGCAGTTTCCTTCCCATTTTTTAAAATAATTATCGTCGGTACACCGAGAACAAAATATTTTTGCGCAATGCTCGGCTCCTCAGCGACATTGATTTCATAGGCGGCAATGGCCATTTCGGATAATTCGCCTAGAATCTCTTCCAGCAAGGGGGGTACTTTTTTGCAAGGGGCGCACCCGGGGGAGCTAAAATCCAGAACCACTGTTTCGTTTGCCTCCAAAATGTTGTCCAGGTCAGTTGCTTTAATTTTATCCATTATTCACCTTCTAAAAGTTTTTTAATCTTGTCTCTAATAAATTGGGGGCTTCCGGCGCCTACCTTGATGTGGTCTATTTTACCCTGTCTATCGATAAAAATCATCGTAGGGATGCCATTGATGCGGTAGGTTTCAAATTCAGGCCCTTCATGGGAAATCGCCACCGGGTAGTTTATCATGTGGCGTTTGACAAACTTTTGGGTGAGTTCCTTTTCCTCTTTCATATCCACTTTACCTTTATTTTCCAATTCATCCTGGTATATTCCGTAGAGCTTGGTAAAGCCGATTATTTCCAATCCTTTGGATTTATTCCGGGAATATTCGTCAACCAGTACCGGAATCACAGAGCGGCAGGGTCCGCACCATGTGGCCCAAAAATCGATAACCACTACTTTTCCCTTCAGTTGGTCCAACGATAGGGGCGTGGAATTGAGCCACATGTCCGCCTTGATTGCCGGAGCAAGTTTACCTATGAATTCGATTTGCGCCAATTCAGATTCGATGGATTCTTTTTGGCGTGGATCGGTGGTGAGCGCGAGGGCCTTTTTCATCAATTCTGCGGATTTTGCGAAATCCTGCTTTTCTTTGGCCAATAACGACAGGCTGAGTAAAACCTGGGGTTTGTACATAGAAAATTCTTCAGGCATCTCGGAGCTATCCAGGAACTTCCTGGCATATTCCTCGCGGGATGTAGGGTCTGGGGACATCAATGCAAAATAAAGGTATGCCGTAAATAGATCATCCTTGTTCTTGATCTGCGATTCGATGGGTTTGAACGCTTTTAGGGCTTCGGGAACATTGCGACTGGAAAAGAGAATCAAAACCTTAATCATTTTGGCTTCTGCTACCCACCGGGAGTTCGCCTCGATGATAGGCGAGATCAGTTTTTCCGTGTCTTCGAATTTCCCCAGGTTCAGGAAAACCCGGGCTCTAATCAAATCAGCCTCTTCATTTCCCTCTATTTTTTCGTATTTTTTCAGCAGTTCTTCCAGTTTTTGATTTTTTTCTTTCTGCAGGTTCATATATTCCTGACGGTCGGCTGTTTTTATTTTTTCATTAAAATTTTTCTGAATCTGCAGGAACGCATCGGACAATTCCTTTACCTCTTTTTTTTTCGCTTGGTCCTGACATGAAACAAAAAAAAACATGGCTATCAGTATGAGAATTAATCCTTTCCTGATCATATTACCTCCCAGTTTAAGTTATTAATTAACGTAATAACATTTTATCACAATTATCCGTTCAAATCAATTATAACATCTTTTTCCGATTTAACAACTCATTTGTGCTGGAGGTTTCTGTACTGTCGAGAGCGACTACGGGAATTAAATTCTAAAATTCAGCGCGCGGCTGATGCAACGAAATTCCGCAGGCAATGGTAACCCCAGCTCACCGTCGTATTCAATATTCACCGTTTCTTTGGAGGTAACAAGGATTTTTTTTACTTTTCGGATCAGTACTTTTTTACTTTTGTGTATGGTTCCGCTATAGAGTCGGGGTGATTGGCAAATGATTTCTGGCTTACTCATGTGATCCACCAATACCAGATCAAGGTATCCGTCATCTGGTTGCGCTTCTGGAGCGATAACCATTCCTCCGCCAAAAATGCTTCCGTTGGCTACGGCGCCGATAACATAACGGCCGTCGATTTCTTCCCGGTCGTCAATGACAATGTTTACCTCTTTACTGTGGTATTTTTTTATAGTCTGCAACAACCCAAGGTAATAATGGAGGGGGCCCCGTTTTGTCGAGGGTGTGGAGGATAACGTATTGATAACCTCGGCTCCCAATCCAAAATCGGCGACATTGATGAAATATTTTTGAATTGAGGTATCGTCTCTTTTAAATGTGATTTTCCCTACATCGATTTTTTTGATGGAGGAATTTTTAATCCGTTCGACCGATTTGGCGAAATCGCGGGGTATTTTCATGAACCGGATAAAATCCGATCCGGTCCCAGAGGGAATAATTCCAAGCGATGCGTCTTTGTTAATTGCCTGTGGATCGAAAGCTCCCGAAGTTTGGTCTGTATGGAAGTAGCCATTTGTAATTTCGTTGAGGGTTCCGTCTCCGCCGACGCCGATTATGAGGTCGAATCCGTCCTTTAAAAGACTCCTTGCGATTTCCGTTGCCTGTTGAGGCTCTTCAGTGAAGATGAACTTGAATTCTTTATAATAAAATTTAATCGCTTCTCTGATATGTTCCCAGCGTTGGGCGGTTTTCCCTCGGGCGGAGAAAGGATTGACAATCACGTGAACTTTTTGGCTCATTTTTTCCTCATATGGTTTGATGGCAGGACTACCGGAAAATCTCCACCTTGCCATTTGGATAGGCTGGAGGTGTGTCGGAAATGACAGTTCTGCCGTCTGCGGTTTTGTACTTATATATCGTCGTATTACTCCCGGAAGCAAAGTGCTCGCTATAGCGCATTCCCATATACTTCATGGCCCGCTGGATGTAACCTTTGGTTTCTCTGTAGGGAGGGATTCCTTCATATTTTTTTACCGCTTCTTCTCCGGCATTGTATGCGGCGAGAGTGATAGGAATGTTTTTGTTGTATTTCGAATAAAGGTAGCTCAAATGTTTGATGCCGGCGTCGAGGTTCTGGTCGGGATCAAACCGGTTTGTCACGCCATATTGTTTGGCAGTATCCGGCATCAATTGCATCAAGCCAGCGGCGCCTTTATGTGAAACCGCCTGGGGATTGAAACTGGATTCAGCGCGGATCACCGCTACAATCAGGTCTTCTCTGAGTTGATGTTTGGTTGCCAGCTTTCGGATTTTTAAAAGATATTGGGTCGGTACTGTGAACGAATTTGCTGTCTCTGTTGATGGAGTGGATTTTTTTTTACTACGTATCTTGAAGCTTTGGGTTGTCGATCCGGTATTGGTTATGACGATTTTGCCGTTTTCATCTTGTTTGACGACAATATCGGCTGCGAGGCAGACCGGAACCAATAACATGCATAAGATTGTTCGTTTAAGATGCATCAATTTGATTTTTTAATATTTCCTTAACCTTTTCGATGAATGTATCTGCGTTCTCTACCAAATCGCCGCCGGCCTGGGCGAAATCCTTCCGTCCGCCACCCTTGCCGCCCACAAGCGCAGAAATTTCTCTGATTATTTTATTGGCGTCGATGGTTTGCGTTAAATCCTGGAATACCGAGACCACGATCGCGGACTTCCCTTCGATATTGGATACAAGTACGGATAGACCGTTTGTGTTCCTTTTTATTTCATCCGCCAAAGTGCTCAAGTCTTTGCGGTCCAGCCCATCGAAAACTTCGACGACTGTTTTTACATTGCCCATTTCTGTGGCCCTTTGGAGGATTTGTTTTAAATCGGGTTTGTTGTCTGCGTGTTGGACTTTTTTTAGGTTTCTCTCCAGTTTTTTGTAATTGTGTTCCATATGAAGCAGAAACTCCAGCACATTCTCCTGTTTCTGGCTGAAATGTTGCTGGATTTCTCCCAAAACCTTTAGGCTGTCGTCAATAAAATTGTAGGCCGTCTCTCCGGCTATGGCTTCAATTCGCCTAATACCAGAGGAAATCGATGATTCATTGGTGATCTTGAAAATCCCAGCCTGCCCGGTATAATCAAGGTGAGTGCCTCCACACAATTCTTTTGAGTATTCTTCTAATTCGATCATGCGAACCCAATCGGAGTATTTCTCTTCGAAGATAGCTATTGCGCCTCGTTCTATGGCTTCTTCGTATGGGAGTTCCTGGGTTTTTACCGGGAGGTTTTCGCGGATTTTTGTGTTCACCAGTCTCTCGATCTGGTTTAAGTCCTCCGGTGACAGGCCTTTGAAATGTGTGAAATCGAATCTTAACTTGTCCGGCCCCACATACGAGCCGGCCTGTTTTACATGAAGCCCCAGGATTTCTCTTAACGCCGAATGAAGCATATGGGTGGTGGAATGGTGAACGGCTATTTTTTGGCGTCGTTCTTTGTCGATAGCCAGGCGCAAGCGATCTCCAACCGCCAGACGTCCTTTTTTTATTTGGGCAAAGTGAAGGAATACTTTATTGCCTGCTTTCCGGGTATCGGTGATTTTCACGAAGCTGGATTCGCCGTGAGCGGTTCCGGTGTCGCCCACCTGCCCGCCGGATTCCGCGTAAAATGGCGTTTTGTCAAAGACCAATAGCGCTTCGAGAGGTGTCTCGCTATTATCCGGCACTTCTATTTCCTGTATTTTTTTATCGCTGATGTAAATCGCTTTTAAGGTAGCTTCGTCTTCAACCGTTTGATATCCGGTGAAAACAGTATTTAATTCATCAATGCCTTCGAGCGCCCGGATGGATTTTTGCTGTTTGGATAAGCTAACTCTGGATTTTTCTCTCTGTTCTTCCAGAGCTTTTTGATAACCGCTGTAATCTATTGTTATATCTTTTTCGTTCGCAAGGTCCCTGGCAAAGTCGATAGGGAAACCGTAGGTATCCGATAGCTTGAACAATTCACTTCCGGGGATTGTTTTATCTTCACTGTCTCCTAAACGCTCGACGAGTTCATCGAATTTTTTGAGCCCCACCAACAAGGTGCGGTCGAATCTCTCTTCCTCCGCCAGGATCACTTCGGAAATGAAGCCCCTGTTATATTCCAGTTCTGGATACGCAGGTTTCATGATATCAATCACTTTTGTACTGATGGAATGCAGGAAAGAAGAATTAAATCCCAATGATTTTCCATGCTTTGCGGCTCGTCTGAGGAGTCTGCGCAGGACATACCCTCTGCCATCGTTTGCCGGGAGCACACCGTCGGCGATGAGAAAGCTCAACGCCCGGATATGGTCCGCGATGACATTCAAATCCACTCGATGGACGGGATCATCGGGTGATACGCCAGCCTGGGCAGCGGTAAATTCTATGATCGGTCTAAAGAGGTCTGTCTGGTAATTGCTTTCAACTCCCTGTAGCAATGAGGATAGCCTCTCCAGGCCCATGCCCGTATCGATAGACGGTGCGGGTAGAGAGGATAGAACTCCTTTTGGGTCTTTGAAATACTGCATGAACACAAGGTTCCATATTTCAATGTACCGGCTGCTATTGTGCTCCAGGTCCGGGGGACCGTACGCGTCGCCTTTGTCGAAATGGATCTCTGAACATGGCCCGCATGGGCCGGTATCGCCCATTTGCCAGAAATTGTCTTTTTCCCCCAACCGGAATAATCGGCTGGATGGTATTCCGATCTCTTTCTCCCAGATTTTGTAGGCTTCGTCGTCGGTTTCAAACACCGATATTGTGAGTTGATCTGGATTGAATTTGTAGTGTTCGGTCAATAATTCCCAACCAAAACGTATCGCTTCCTCTTTGAAATAGTCGCCAAAAGAAAAATTTCCCATCATTTCGAAGAATGTGTGGTGATAATTGGTTTTTCCTACTTCGTCGAAGTCGTTGTGTTTGCCGGATACACGCATACATTTCTGGATGCTGACCGCTCGTTTGTATTCGCGGATTTCCTCTTGCAGGAACACGCTTTTGAATTGATTCATGCCGGCATTCGTAAACAACAATGTCGGATCTTTGGCCGGAATCAACGGGGCCGACAAAACTTTGTAATGGCTCTGTTTGCGGAAGTAGTCGTAGAATATTTCTCTGATTTCTGCTTGTTTCATATGCTCTCTAAATCCAATAGGTTATGGTCTTCGAAGGCGCTGCCAAAATCGTCCCGTTTTTGGTCGCTCTCCGCGATATCGGAAATTCTTTTTTCCATCTCCTCTTGCGACATGTCTTTGGTGGATTGGACGCCGATTTTTTTGAGTTTGAACTCGTCAGGATTGGAGGCGTAGTTGATGGCCTCGTCATATGTAATCAGGCCCCGTTCAAAGAGGAAATAGAGTGATTGGTCGAATGTTTGCATTCCATACTGGGAAACTCCCTGCTGGATAGCTTCCTTGATAAATTTCGTTTTTTCGGGATTTATAATACAGTCTTGAATAAAGGCTGTGGTGATCAAAATTTCCACCGCAGGCACGCGGCCTTTCCCATTCGATCTGGGTATCAACCTCTGAGAGATGACGGCTTTTAAAACCGATGCCAATTGGATGCGGATCTGCTTCTGCTGGTGCGGGGGGAACATGGAGATAATTCGGTTAATGGTTTCCGGGGCATCCAGAGTGTGGAGGGTACTGAGCAACATATGCCCTGTTTCGGCAGCCAGGAGGGCTGTCTCGATGGTTACGAGGTCCCTCATTTCTCCAACGAGGATTACGTCCGGATCCTCACGAAGGGAACCGCGTAACGCGTTGGAGAAACTCATGGTGTCCGAGCCGACTTCCCGTTGGTTAATGATGCTTTTTTTGTCTCTATGTAAATATTCGATGGGATCTTCGATTGTGATCACGTGCTCCACCCGGTGGGTGTTGATGTGGTCGATAATCGCAGCTAGAGTCGTGGATTTGCCGCTTCCTGTGGTTCCGGTGACAAGCACCATGCCGCGGCGTTCGGAGGCGATTTTTTCCACCACCAGCGGTAGATTGAGGTCGGAAATCGATTTAATCAAGGTTGGAATGATCCTGAGTACCAAACCGACGGCGCCTCTCTGTTGAAAAACGTTGCATCTGAATCGCCCAAGACCGGGGACGCTATGAGACATGTCGATTTCATGGTCCTTTTTAAATCTTTCTTTCTGATCGGAGTTCATTATGGAAAACGCCATGGCTATGGTGTCTTCCTGCATCAAGCGCTTCAATTCCACCAGTGGATGCAACAGACCATCTACTCGAAGTACAGGATGGTTCCCAACTTTTAGATGCAAATCCGACGCACCTCTTTCCACTGCTATCTTCAAAAGGTCATCTATATTCATGCAACTGCTCCTACTTTAGTTTTGCTGCATTTACATATATTATACAATTTTATAGGAAATATCAAGTAGATTCAAGCTTAATCACTTTTTCATCCGATTTTGACCTTCTGTTGCGTTACTGCAACAAGTACGTCTGGCCGTATTCGACCACCTCCACTTCCGGTATGCCTATCCCCAGGAGTTCCCGCTCTAGATTGTCCAGGGCATCCGACTCGCCGTGGACAAGGAATATTTTCTTTAATTTCGTGAGATTCTGGCGTTTTAACCAGGTTTTGATTTCCTCATAATCGGCGTGGGCTGAGAATTCGTCGAGGGTGATGATTTCGGCGTTCACCTGGTAGGATTTGCCGAAAATCTTGATTTCCGGATAGCGGTCCACCAATTTGCGGCCCAGGGTGTTGGCTGCCATATACCCGACGATCGCCACCAAATTTTTAGGATCCTCGATGTTGTTGCGGAGATGATGCAAAATTCTGCCGTTTTCAGCCATTCCACTGGCGGAGATTATAATGGCCGGTCCTGGCTTCGAGTTGATCTCTGTCGATTCTTTTACAGAGGTGACATACTTTATGTTTTCAAATCCGAAAGGATCGATGTGGTGAGAGGTGAAGTTGTCGTAGGTTTCCTGGTCGAAGCATTCGGGATGCAGTTTGAATATCGACGTGGCGTTGACAGCCATTGGAGAGTCCACGAATATAGGAAGTTTCGGGATTTTTTTCGCTTGCTGCAGTAAATGGATGAAATAAATGAGTTCCTGGGTACGTTCGATTGTGAAAGCCGGGATAATTATTTTTCCTTTTCTACTTGCCACCCGGTTGATCACCTTTGAGAGTTCCTCTTCAGCCATGCCGATAGAGTCGTGTAGCCGGTTGCCATAGGTTCCCTCTAGAACAAGATAATCGATATCTTCAAAGGTTTCGGGATCTTTGATGATGGGAAGGTTTTCCCGGCCTAGATCACCTGAGAAACCTATTTTTACGCCGTTTCCGATCGTTATGCTGATCATGGAGGAGCCAAGGATGTGTCCGGCGTCCAAGAATTTCGCCTCGATGTTTGGTGCAGGGTAAAATGGTCGCCGGTAATTTATAGTGGCGAATAAATGCATTGTATCGATGACATCCTGGGACTCGTATAAGGGGGAATAGAGTTTGAGGTTGCGCTCCGGATGTTTTTGCGATTTTTTCTGCAGGTATTCGTAATCTTTTTGTTGTATATAGGCGCTATCCATTAAGATGATGTTGGCGATATCCCTTGTAGCGGATGTGGAATAAATATTACCGATAAAGCCGTTCTTCACACTTACCGGCAATGCGCCGGAGTGATCGAAATGGCCGTGGGTCAGTAAAATACTTGTGACATCCGCCGGGGAAAATTTTAAATCCCTATTTTTGAGGTATGATTCCTCGCGGTGACCTTGAAACATTCCGCAGTCGATCTGAACGATATGTCCGTCCACGTCGAGAAAGTGTTTCGAACCAGTTACCTCTCTACACGCACCGTATGAATAAAGTTTAATTTCCATCGTATAAATATACTATTATTGGAGAAGAAGTGCAAGTTTTTCCTTTTCGCTGGATAGCGACCATCGTGCCACCTCAGGGCTAAGGCGGTTCTCTTGATACTGGGGCGTTGCTTTTTTATCTGGATCTCCTTGATTTGTGTATTAAATCGATTATTGGCTTCGCATGAGAAATCACGATGAAACGGATTACGTCGGAACTGTGTATAAACTGGTGGAATTATTTAAGTTTATAGGGGGTTTGGATAATAATTTAAATTTTTTTGAACTCCTGGATTTACTTGACACTGAAACTTAAAACCTTTATTATTCACTATGGGAAGAAAATAATTTGATTGGATAATGGATCAACTAATTAGTGTTATCAGTGTAGTTGGATTTATCATATTTGGTGGGGCAATGATTCTCCTGGGGATTATTTTTCTGAAACGATGGGAGATGCGAAGAAAAACCCAATTTAAAAAAAGTTTTCGGCAGTATAGTCTGGAGAACAATCTGACTTATCGGGATATGAGGGCTGTACCCAGGGTGCTGATCCCCGAAGATCTCGATGTGACACTTACGTTTAGCGGACCAAAATATTCTCTTCATAAAGCGTTCGTAATGGATGTCTCATTGAGCGGTTTCGCCACCAGCTTATCCTTCGGAGCCAGAAAAATACCGCTAAGCGAGGATTTCCAGGATGTACTGGTGGAAACCCCCATCAATAGCTTTTTGGTAAAACGGTTAAAATCCGTGAGAATCGAATCCCAAATGGAGAAGCGGGTGATGGCATTTCAAATTGTCGATATCGATGAAGACCAATTCGCTGAATTGAAATCATTTATGGCCCATTTAAGCAATTTCCTCAAAAAGGAGAATGGAATCTAAAGCTTGAATCATGAAAATTGAATCTCTTGATTTTGAATTGAAGGATTTTTTTAAAGATATTTTCAAAGAAGACGCTTATCTGGTGGGCGGTACCATCCGAGATTTTCTTCTTTACAAAGGAATTGCAGTGAACCGGGACATCGATCTTTTGGTGGTGGGGCACTCTTATGAGCAGATTGAGGAAAAACTCAAACCCTTCGGCAAGACCAACACGGTGGGGAAGAGCTTTGCGGTGGTGAAATTTTCAAGGAATGGCCGATGTTTTGATATTTCTGTTCCTAGAAAGGATTTTATCCGCGACCGCAATTCCCGTTCTCATAAAAACTTTTTGATCGAATTTGGCCCCCATATTTCACTGGAAGAGGATTTGCGGCGCAGGGATTTCACGTGCAATTCTATTGCCCTCCGCCTCATCGATAATGAGGTTGTAGATCCCTTTGACGGTATCCGGGCGATCGCCAGAAAAAAAATCTGTATGACCTACCCGGAAACGTTTTTTGATGATCCGTTGCGGGTGCTGAGGTGCGCCCGTTTTGCGTCTGTACACAAGTTTTCCATTGAGGAACGGATTTACCGCGATGCCAGAGAGGTGAGGCTCGATGATTTGAGCAAGGAACGGGTGGTCGAAGAATTGTTCCGGCTGCTTTTGGAATCGGAAGAGCCCTCTGTAGGATTGAATGCGTTTTTCGAGTTGACGATCCTCGAAAAATTATTCCCCCGCTTGTATGCGTTGACCTTGACGATTCAAGATGCTGTGTTTCATCCGGAAACCGACAAATTTGGCCACCATACCGTGTGGGCGCATACAATGTTCGCCGTGGATGTGGCTAGAAAACTCAGCCGGATCTATCAACTGGGCAATGAGGAGACTCTGGCGCTTCTACTGGGCGCTTTATTCCACGATGTCGGCAAAGCGGTAGCCACCCGTTGGGAATGGAAACGGGGTAGGATGACGATCACTTCTCAATTGCATGATTCCCAGGGGGTCAATATTTCTGAAGAAATATTGACTGATTTGGGGATCGAGACACGTAGCAATTTTCCATTGAAAAAAGTGGTGTTG
>JAHELQ010000025.1:0-15296 GCA_024644125.1 Candidatus Aminicenantota bacterium
CTTAAAAAGACTCAGGGTGCGAACGCCGATCAGATCCGGTTGGAAATCGTCGAGTAATTGCTTGAGCTGACTGTAACTATCAAAATCAACGCGGGATTTGGCAATTTTCCCGTTCACTTTCGCCCCAAGTTTTTGGTTCAAATAGGTCATCACGTACATGAGACCGATTGGAGCCTCCCCTTCCACATCGTATTGTTCAAAGCTGTCTTTCCTGAAAAATTGAGATAGATCCAGAAGCAATACCCTGAGCGCGTTCCTGGCAGGCGCCGGTTTGAGATGACGGTTTGCCTCAGTCACCCGGCGATGATAATCGAGCCGTTCTTCCGTCTGGGCCGCGGGAGCGCAATCCAGCTCATCTCCATCGATCCCAAGATACCGGAGCAACTCCTCGAAGGTGTCGATACGAACCGGAAGATAACTATTGTATTTTTGCAGCAATTCATCTTCTGTGAGCAATTTCATCTGGTGGGGCAACACATGAAGCAGACGCTCTTTGTCTAAAAAATAATTATTCAACAATTCCGAGCGGTAGTGCATGGTGAAATTCCGTTCAAACGGCAGGTTATCTGACAATTCGAAATGGGCGTAATTCTCCGAGCGCAGAATCGATTCGCGACTGACGCCGTTTTCCAATGCCATTTTTTCCATGTCTGTGCCGGGGTATACTTTGAGAATATTGACATATGGGAAATGAATCCATTTCAGACTTTTAATGAAATTGAGAGTCATCATGGCCTCTTCCTCAGATTCGCCGGGAAAGCCGTGCATAGTGAACAATTCGGTGATCACTTGCGGGTATGTGCGGCAAATGTATTCGGCGTTTTCCCGGAACCTTTTCAGATTCAAATTTTTAGCGATTTTTTTCTGCAACCGTTCACTGCCCGTCTCGAGCGCCAACGCCAAACTTACGGTTCCTGCCTTCACCATAAGGTCGATGAATTCTTCGGTCAGAATATCTCCCCGCAGACCATTGGGGAAAAAGAATTGCACATCCATACGATGTTCGAGAATCATCTCGAAAAATTCGGTGCTGTTCTTTTTGGCTAAATTGAAGATATCATCGACAAACGCGAACCTGCGGATCCCCAGGTCGTAATGAAACTTCACCTCGTCGAAGATATGCCGCGCCGAGCGAAACACATGGGTTTTGGGCCAGATCTTGTGGCAATAGGCGCAATGATAAGGGCAACCGCGACTGGCCTGAATTACGATGACATTTTTCGCCATCGAGTGGCCCAGGTGGGGATGATATTTATTGTAATCCACCAACGAACGGTCCGGTACCGGCAATTGGTCCAGATCCGCCACAGGAGGTCTCGGCGCGGTTACAGTGGGTTCGACCCGCCGGGTATGAAGCCCTTGTAAGGTGGCGAACAGGAATTTAGGCAATGCCTGTCCCCTGGCAATAACCCATCCGGCGCCGGCATCTTCCAGCATTACGGAGATACGATTGGAGGGAGTGTCTGTGTTGACCGGCAAATAAGCGCCGCCAGCCAGCAGGATGGCGACGATTGCCGCCACTGTGTCAGGCTCCCTTTCTTCCATCACAGCCACCACGGACCCGGAGGTCACGCCATATTCCCTCAACCGTTTGGCCAGATGGGAAGACCGGCAAAGCAGTTCATGGTAAGTCAACCCCCGGCCGCTTTCCCCTCCGGATACCGCTATGCGATGGGGATTCGCTTGAGCTTGCCGGATAAATCTCATGCTCGCAGTTTCACCTGCCAGGGGTAGAGAATCAGTGAGATTGAATTCTTCCAGAAGTCTACGTCGCTCGTCGGCCTGGAGAATATCGATCGCTTCGATAGGATCTTCGGGGGAAAACAACGCCGCTCGGAGCAGCCGCTCCAGATACTCTATCAGCGCGGAGATATAGTTCCGGTTATACAAAGAGGGATTGTATTCCACAATGCCGCTCAGCCGTTCGCTATCGGAACGGAAGCCCAAAATCATATCGAGCGCAAGATGATCGATATACGTTCTATCGTGAACCGTATCCAGCATTACCGCCACTTCGAACAAGTTGGAGCCGCGGCTATCCGCCTCCCGACCTAGTTGATACGCCAGAGTATCCATCGGATAGTTCTGATGTAGAGTGGCATCTGTTATGGTCCGCCTCATCCGGGTCAGGAATTCTTTGAAACTCTCACTGCCATTGATCCGGCTTCGAAGAGCCAATACAGTATTGACGAAGGTTCCTTCAATCTCCTGTTTAAATACCGGAGCCCCGACAACTATATCATCCAGCCGGCTGAACTTGTGCAACAATAAGGTCACCGCCGCGGTCAGCACCATAAACAGGCGATGGGGAGAGCCTTTGACAATGTGTTGAGCGCGGGCTCCAACAGTTGGATCGAGTTCAAACGAAAAGGACTCGAGGTTGCTGGAATCTTCCGCCGTAAGTAGATTATGTTCAATACCGGGAGGAAATCGGCTGACCGGCCAATCTCCAGCTAATTGATCCAGCCAATAATCCCTGTCTTCAATATTGCGGCTGGCGGAAATAGAACGTTCATCAGGTAAGCGATCATGTGTCATTTTATTCTGTCACCTCTTTAAAATTCAAAATCATCTTGGTCCTGGAACATCGGCAAACACAATTGCAATTGCTCCAGATTCCTGCATTCATCGACGCATGTACCCATCTCTTGAAACGAGACTAACGGCGGCACAGCCATGGGGTGGAGCTTTTGCCAGCGGTCATCCGCCCGGTAGATATCCTGCCAGGAATAGGGGTTGGGAACTCCCAGGCGGCGGCAATGCTCCACAAAGCGGGCCATACGCCGGTAAATCTCTTCACGTCCCGGCAGACTATCGCTGAGATACCAGGTTTGCAAAACCAGGAGCTCCCGGAACTGCTCCGGATAGAGAAGCCGGCTGCCACTGGTCGATAACCATTGGTCCGATTTGACCTGCCCGGTGAGATAGAAGCGGAACGGATTGCATTCGGCTTCGTAAATATCGTCTTTCATCTCTTCGATCAACCCCAGGGTTTCGAGGAAATCCTCTTCTGTTTCTCCCGGATAACCCACAACCCAATAAGTAGATGTTTTGATGCCGGCGGCCGCGAGAGACGACAGCGAATCTTTGATCAATTCGGGCGTCAGGCGTTTATCCATCAATTCCAAAACCCGCGGCGATCCGCTCTCGATCCCCAACCGGGCCCGATAAAAGCCCCCTTTTCTCCATTGAAACGTATTGCCCGCATCCGCCACCTGGGGAGCCGCGCGCAAGTAACCGTCAAAATATACACAATCGCCGGCATCGAGCAATGCCTCCGAGAGCGGCTGAATGACGGGATTCAGAAGCGAATCTGTAAGCAAGAACAATTGGCGACCATGGGCCCTGTGCAACGCTTGCAATTCCTCCGCCACCTGAGCGATCTCTTTTTTGCGATATTTGCCCCAATTTACGGTTTCTGCGCAAAATCCGCATTGGAAGGGGCAGCTACGGGAAGAATAGGCGGCTATTTGCGGATAATGGTGCAATTCAAAATCACTAAAATCCGGGATAGTCACCCCCTGGAAGTCAAGATACTCGCCATCCAATTGTGCCCGGGTCAAGAGACGGGGATCGTTGAGCGATTCGCCCTCCAGTAATTTCAAGAACAATACCTCGCCCTCCCCGACAATAACATGATCGAGAAAGCCCTCGGTCCGCTCCAGAAAATATTCGAAATTGGGAGAGCCCAGGGCTAGTTGATCGGCGAAAATACCGCCACCCCATACCGTCTTGATACCGGGAAACCGCTCTTTTACCAACTGGCACGCGAACAGCGATGCGGCAAACGCGCCTTTGTAGACGGAAACACCAAAAATATCCGGTTGTTCCCCCTCCACCAATTTAAGCAAATACGCTTCCAATCTCCGGAAGAATTCCCCGATGAGATCATCCAGACACTCCAACTCTTCCGGAGGGGCATAGACAAAGAAATTTTTCCCAATTACCAATTTCAACAATTCGAAACGCTCTTCCGGCTTTTGGCTGTGAATAAACGCGTTCATATGATTTTGCAACACATCCACCGCGATATTGTCGAAGTTGCCCTGTTTCCCTTCTGGTACAATGGCCCGCAACCGGGCCAGGTAGTTGTCGTACACTTCCCTGAATTGTTGTTCCACATTGGCGTCCACTCCCCGCACACTATACCCGCGCCCCTGGAGATAACTCTTGAGACAGGCAATACCCATGGGGGGAATCAAGGGAGTCCAGAAGGGTAGCAGTATCAATAAAATTTTTTGTTTTTGCGCCATCGCTTGTTTCCTCCTTTGGTGCATGGCTAAAAATCGAAGTCTTCGTCGTCCCCCGCCAGAATATCGGTTTTGAGAGAGGCTATATCCGACGAAATTTCGATATCTTTTATGGCTATATCCGGCGCTTCCACGACGCGCTCCAGAATTTCCAGATAACGGTCCAAAAGACGCCGGGCTGTGGTTTGTTTGAATATTTCCGTTGAATAGACCAACGCCAGCTCGATATCATCCCCTTCTTCCACCGCCAGCAATACCAAATCGAAGTTAGCGATTCCCCGCTCAAAAAGGATAGGTTTAAGGGTGAGTCCCGGAACCTTGAGTTCTGGAATCTCGACATTTTGCAATTGGAGCACAGCCGAAAATAAGGGATTGCGTTCATATTGCCCCCGCAAGTTCAACCGCCGGACTAGATCCTCAAATTGGCAATCCTGATGGGAAAATGATGCCACAACTCGATCGCGTAGCATGCTCAAAAAATGAGTGAACGAATCCGCGGGAGCGACGCGGCCACGCATAGCGATCATGTTGACGAACATGCCCATCACGTCCTCGATATCACGATGCTGCCGCGCCGCTACCGCAGTGCCCACTACCAGGTCTTCCTGACCAGTGTACCGGTACAGGAGTACATAATAGACCGCCAACAAAACCATATAAAGAGTCGATCCGGTGCCTGCGGCCAGACGAC
Source organism: Candidatus Aminicenantota bacterium (assembly GCA_024644125.1). GTDB lineage: Bacteria > Acidobacteriota > Aminicenantia > UBA2199 > UBA2199 > JAHELQ01. The sequence goes on from JAHELQ010000025.1 coordinate 4,942, forward strand.
GAATCCCTACTGCGAGGGCGATATCCAGTTTGGCGATCAATCGCTCGCCCGCATAGGATTGCAGATCCGGCCTGGGGAAATCATACGGTAGCCGCAAAGGCTGCGCTTCAACTGAAAACATTTCGAGCCAATATTTCCTGCTCTCGGAATCAGCGTTTGCAGCTTCGCGATCTCGTTGCCAGCAGGCAAAATCTCTGTATTGGATAGGCACCGGCTCCACACGAGCGCCACTATAAATGGCCATAAAATCGTTAATCATCACCGCCATGGAAACGCCATCCGAGACAATGTGATGGATATCGAAGACCAGCAGGTGTAACTCAGGGCTTGCTAAAGCCAATCCAATCCGCAAAAGCGGCGCCGAAGCGAGATCGAAGGGGCGGATAAATCCAAGAATTATACGCTCCACAGAATCGTCTTCCCCGCTCAAGGGAGGGAGGAAGCTCAACCGGAATTCGACGCGGCTGGCAATCCTCTGCACTGGTTCGCCACCGGCGATGACAAAAAAGGTCCGCAAAGCTTCATGCCGTTGAATTAATTGAAGAATCGTATTCTCCAATCGCGTGGCATCCAGTTCCCCCTCCATCCACAACGCGGTGGGCATATTGTAACTGCAATTATCTTCCCTCATTCCCTGTTGGACAAAGATGCGCGCCTGCCCGGAAGATAACGGATAATAATCCCGCTTTTCCACCGGTTGGATGCCTGAATGGGCCACAGACCGGGCCCGGCGCACCACATCCCCCAATTCTCTAAGAGTGGGAGACTGGAACACATCCACCAACGGCACTTGCACCGAAAATTCTTCGTGGATACGGGAAACCATGAGGGTGGCCTTCAACGAATGGCCTCCGATATCAAAGAAGTTGTCTTCGCTTCCTATGGCGGAGATATCGATTCCCAACAAATCCGCCCAAATGCCTGCGAGCCGCTGTTCCACCCCCTCCTGCGGAGCAACGAAGCCGCTATCCTGAACCAATTCTTCCGTCCCTTCCCTCCTCCAAACCTGAAGTTTCAGCCAGAAATCGCCCGGTGCATCTCCTTCCACCGGAATGAGATCCAGCCGTCGTAATTCCGGTTCATGGCAACCGCCGGGGGGTAACATCAGGCTACGTCCCTCGTAAAGAGGCTCCAGGAAATCGAGAGGGGAATCGCCAAACACCATCGAAACCGGTTGAAGCGCTGAATCCGACATTACAGGCGAAATCGGAGTAAGTGGTTCCTCAACTTCCCCAATCAGATCCGTCAACAAGACCGCGGTCGCGGAGATATCGCTTTTGCGGTTCCGCGGCACAAACGCGATGCCGGGAATCCCTCCGAGGACGTCATCGGCCGGCAAGGAGCCATTATTATCGAGGAACGCTTCCACCAACTCCTTGAAGGTGAGTTCGCCTTCGCCGATCACCGCCACATCGATGTGGGAATCGTTCAGGATGGTGGCATAGTCACTGGAAGCATAAGGCCCTCCGGCGACGATGGGTGCGTCAAATCCCCAATTCCGGATGTACGAGATTGTTTTATGGAAAAAATGCTTGTAAAAAGTGAGTGAGCGGATACCGATCAATTGAGGTCGATATTCCATGAGAAGCCGCTTCAATTCATCATAATTGTCAAAATCCACTCGCGCCTTGGCGATTTTCAACCGCACCCGGTCCCCCAATTCCCTGTCAAGATACGATTGAAGGGATAGTAGCCCGAGGGGAGCCTCTACCACGTCGAATAGCATACCGTCGGCGCGGAAAAATTGGGATAGATCTAGAAGCAAGACACGCATCGCGCGAGCAGAAGAACTACTAGCGCCAAACTTGTCCGCCAGTTTTTTGTTCAATCCGGGAACCATAAATCCATCGTCCCGGCGGCTGGCTTCGAGAATCCGCTCCCCGTCCAAACCAAACCCGGCACGGTCCAGGCCGGCGAAGGTCAGGATATCATCCAATGATTTGATGGCGGCAGGCAAATAACTATCATATTTCTGCACCATATCGCCTTCGGTCATAATTTGGGCCTGAAGCGGCAATTTGCGGAGCAATCGTTCTTTATCCAAAAAATAGCCGTTCAGAAATTCAGCCTGGTAGGTTTGTGTGAAGCTGCGTTCGAACGGCATGGTGGCCGACCATTGATGGAACGCCATATCTTCCGATTCCAGGATCGCTTCAGGCGGGACCCCATTGGCCAGGGCCAACTCCTCCATCGGCGTGTTGGGATAAATTTTCATCACATGAATATAGGGAAAATCCAACCAGCGAACGCTTTTGATGAAATCCATGGTCATCCGCGCCTCTTCTGGAGTTTCGGTGGGAAAGCCATGCATGGAATGCAATTCGAGGATCACATGAGGGTAGGTTCCGGCGATGTATTGCAGGTTACTCCTGAGTTTCTCCACATCGAGGTTTTTACCAATCAATTTTTGCAGTCGAGGCGACGCTGTCTCCAAAGCGACCGCGATATCCACGGTACCGGCTTCCACCATCAAGTCGATGAACTCCTGCGACAAGATATCGCCCCGCAAGCCGCCGGAGAAGTAGAGTTGAATATGCATTCCCCGATCCAGCACCATGCGGAAAAACCGGCTGCTGTTTTTTTCGTTCAAATTGAAGATGTCGTCGATAAACGCGAAACGGCGCACCCCCATATTGTAATAAGCCTCCACCTCCGCGAATATATTCTCGGCAGAGCGGGTAATTTGCTTTTTGGGCCAGATTTTATGGCAATAAGCGCAATGGTAGGGGCATCCTCTTGAGGAAAGAATCGTGACGCAGTGTTTCACCATAGTGATGCCGATGTGCCGGCTATAAGCCTCATAATCCACCAGTGAGCGATTTATGAGGGGCAGCGAGTCTAGATCGGCAATAGCCGGCCTGGCCGGTGTTTTAATAAAAGGCGCCTCCCTGCGATGGAGATTTTGCAAAAAAGTGAACGGGTACTGATCGACAGCTTCTGAAGTGGCGATCAGGCAATTCACATCGGTTAGATCCAGAATTCTTTTCAGTTCGGTCTTGTCCAGCCCTTTATTCAGTGGGAGAAGAGAGCCGCCGGCCTTGAGTACCGCCATAGCCGCGCCGATAGATTGAAACGAAGGCTCCATCGACAGCGCGTACGTGCCACCGGTCGCCGGTTTCAGACGCTCTGCCAAACTCACCGCCATTTGGTCCAATTCAGCAAACGTCCGGGATTCTCCATCGCTCGCGTTCGCCACAACCACATTGTCTTGAATCATTCGCGCTACAAGGCCGGAATTCGCGCTCGTTGGCGCAGTGGCTTCTACCGTTGCCGCAATAACCTGTTCCGGTAGATGAGGAAATGCCTGTTTGGCTATGCCGAGGTATGCCGCCACCCGCTCCGCAAGCGATCGATCCTGAACATCGTTCCATTGGAGCCGGGTCCTCAAAAAACCGTTTATTTGATCAACTTCAAGGGCCGCAAGTTGTTTTACCGCCTCTTGCGGTTCCGGCAATTTGTCCCGGTCCACTTTGCCGTTGGTCATCAGAGGCAACGCGTCCATGACCACCAATTTGGGAATCATGTAATTGGGAAGGACGCCTGCCAATCGCCGCCGGATCTCAATTGGAGTGATGCCTTCGATGACAATATAAGCGGCCAGATATTTTTGCCGTTTGTTGTCCTCTTTGACAACTACCACACAATCTTTGACCTCGGGCAACGCGAAGATTTTACTCTCGATCTCAGCCGGCTCCACCCGGAACCCCCTCACCTTGACCTGGAAATCTTTACGCCCCTTGATCTCTATATTTCCATCCTCCAGCCAACGGCCGACATCGCCGGAAAAGTAGAGGCGTTTACCCGGCGACAGAGAGTGAGCCCGTACTTTATGCGCAGTTAGGGTTGGATTGTTGATATACCCCAACACCTCGCTTGCGCCGGCGATGCACAATTCGCCCCATGAACCGGTGGGAACCGGATTTCCCTGTTCATCCAGAATATAGATCGATGTGTTCGCCACTGGTTTTCCCGCCGGGGGTACCGGATATCGATCGGTATCGGAGGCATCGACAGTGAAGGATGTGACTACGTGCATTTCCGATGATCCATAGTGATTGTGCAATTGGAGATGGGGATTCATTTCCAGAAAAAGTTTCAAGCCGGCGGTGATTTTTAATTGTTCACCGGCGGTGATGATGTGACGAAGACTATGGTTGAAGAAACCACCCCAGCGTCCCGATTCGTTGAATAAAAAATTCAAGTAGGAAAAAGGTAAGTACAACAACCCGATGCGGTGTGCCGCCAGGAAATTCATGAGAAAGTCGATATCCTGTCGCTCCACATCGCCGATTAAGTGAACTTCGCCGCCGCCTGACAGGGTACCGAAGATCTCCTGGAACGAGACGCAAAAATTGATGGACGTGAATTGCAAGCAGCGAAGCGACTTGTCGATGGACGTCTCGCTTCGCTCCCATTGAAGCAAATTGCTCAAGATCTTTTGGGAGAGCATGGCGCCGTTGGGAGTGCCGGTGGAGCCGGACGTGTAAATTACATAGAGAATATCGTCCGCTTTATTGAGCGACTGCGGATCGTCATCGCCGCTTTCGGCCGGATCGCCGGTCAATTGATCGATTGCCGCAAACGTTCCACCGTACGATCTGAATAAATGGGGACGGGGACGATCGATAATAGTGAGTGACGCGTCGCTGTCTTTGAGCATATGCTCCACCCGCTCAGGCGGGTACGTCGGATCGATTGCCACATATCCGGCGCCGGATTTGACGATCCCCAGAAGGGCGATGATCATCTCGATGCTCCGTTCCATCGTGATTCCCACCACCCGGTTCGGGCCGGCTCCGAAGCGCCGCCTCAACGTATGGGCCACGTGATTGGCCCTCCGGTTCAATTCCCCATAAGCGAGGGTTCGATCATGATGAACCACGGCGATTTGCCCTGGCTTCGCCGCCGCTTGCCGTTGCACCAATTGCTGAACTGTGGTTTGGGGAAAGGGGCGGTGGTTTTGGTTGAAGCCGCGGGTCACCATCTCGGCCTCCAGGGGATGGAGAAATTGGAGTTGGTGAAGCGGCCGATTGGGTGCCTCCAGAATCGAATCGAGGAACGTATTCATATTGTCCCTCATACGGATGATGGTCTCGCGGCGGAACAGGTCGCTATTATATTCGATTTTGATATCCAGCTCATCGTCGATCAGGTCCATGATGAAGACCAGGTCGAATTTACTCATGTTGAAATCATCGGCGAAATCGACTCCTGAAAGCTCCACCCCTGACATATCCGATCGTGCCTCGTGGGTCCAGGTGTTGTTGTGGGCCATCATGAAATTGAAGAGCGGAGACTGGCTGAGATCCCGGTCAAGCTCCAATTTCTCCATCAATAGATCGAAGGGATAATCCTGGTGCTGATAACATTGCAATGTTTCTTGTTTGACCGCCTGAATCAACCGGGAAAAACTGAATTGCGGATCGGTGTCAACGCGAAAGACCAGAGTGTTGACCAAAAAACCGGTCATGTGATGGAGTTCGGGATTCTGACGGCCGGCCACCGGCGATCCGACAATGATGTCCCGTTGCCCGCAGTAACGCTGCAGTGTGGCGGCGGTGAACGCCAACAAACACATAAAAAAGGTGGCGTCCTGCTTTCGCCCAAGAACCTCCAGGCGCCGGGTGCGCTCCCGTTCAACCAACAGTGTCACCCGTCCGCCGTTGAAGGTCTGGATGGGGCGACGGGAAAAATCGAGGGGAAGCTCGATGCCGTTAGGCCGGTCCGCGAATTTTCCCAACCAATATTTTTCCGGTTCCTCAAAATATTTTCCGCCGATCAAGCCGTTGTGCCAGAGAGTGTAGTCTTTGTATTGAAGTGTGAGAGGAGGCAGGGGGTTTGGTAGATTTTTGGTGAAGGCATTGTAGAGAGCAAAAACCTCGTTGCGGATAATGCCGGTGGACCACCCGTCGCTGATAATGTGATGGGTGTTGAAGACCAGAATCGTAAGCGCCTCCTCCATCAAGATCAAGGTCACACGGAAGAGCCCTCCCTCTTCGAGACGGAAAGGCGAGTCGGCGTCGCGGACAAAAATCTCTTTGGCTGCCTGTTGGCGTCGGTCCAGCGGGAGCAGGCGAAGATCCTCGATCTCCGGCTTCACACTGATGTTATCGAGTACCTGCTGCGCTGGAACTCCATTGAGGGAGAAAAAACGGGTTCGCAAACTGTCGTGGCGGTCCGCCAGAGTCTGGATGGCGGAGGTGAAGGCCGGGATGTCGAGCGAGCCTTTGAGAGTGAACACACCGGGCATATTGTATGCGGTGGAATCCTCTTCGAATTGGCACAAAATCCAGAGTCTGCGCTGGGCGAAGGATAAATCGTAGTATTCCCGTTTTTCAAACGCAGACACCGGAGTGGAAGCGCCATCTCCAGGCCCAGTAAGAAGATCGTGAAGCAGACGAATGGTGGGATGGTCGAATATGTGGCCGATGGGGACAGGCACTTTCAATTCTTTAAGAATGCGCGACGCGAGGGTCATGGCCTTGAGCGAGTGACCGCCCAATTGGAAAAAGTTATGGTCGATGCCGACTTCGGTCTCATCTTTTGCCAGCACCGCGGCCCATATCTTTTGCAATTGCCTATCCAGACTGTCGCGTGGAGGAGTATAATGTAGCAGCAAAGTTTCTTCTGGTTCAGGAAGAGCCTGCCGATCCAATTTGCCGTGAACTGTCAACGGGAGACGCTCCAGGAGAATAAACGCCGCGGGTACCATGTACGCTGGAAGTTGGCGATGCAGAAATGCTTCAAGTTCTTTTGGAGCAACATTCGTTGCGGGAGCCACATAGGCGCAGAGAGCGTCGTCTCCTCCGCTGTTTTTTCTGGCCAGCACTACCGCTTCTTCCACCGCCGGATGGCGCAGGAGTTGGGCCTCGATCTCCTGCAATTCTACCCGGTAGCCACGAATCTTGACTTGATGGTCAGCCCGGCCCAGGAAACGGATATTACCGTCCGCAAGCCGCAGAGCCCGGTCTCCGGTTCGATAGAGGGCGTGATCAGGCCCAAAGGCGTCATGCGTGGCCTCCGGCCGATTGAGGTAGCCGGCGGCCAAACCAACCCCCGCGAGGCACAACTCCCCCGCCACTCCCGTGGGGCACCAATTGCCATGGGAATCGAGAATACAACATTGCACATTGTCGATGGGAGTTCCCACCACCACCCGCGTATCGGTGGGGGAAAACTCATATACTGTAGAACATACACTATTTTCGGTAGGTCCGTATTCATTCAGCAAACGGACATGGGGCAGGAGCTCGAAATGTTCCCTTACCAGATCGATATCGAAGCCCTCTCCCGCGACCGTGACACTTGACAACGACGACGGAGGTTCGTTGAATTCTCCCAACAGCGTGCGGTAAAAATGGGGAGTGATCAAAAAATGACTTACGCGGCTACGCCGAAGGGTAACCTCGAGGTAGCCGGGATCCAAACGGTTCGCTTCAGATAAGATTATCAGCTTCGCTCCAGCGACCAACGGCGACCAGATATCTTCCACCGAACTATCGAACGCGAAGGAGGGGATCTGCATCACGGCGTCTTCAGTCGAGAATCCATAGGCATAGACTCGCCACCACAATGTGTTGACAATTGATTGGTGCCGTACCGACACTCCTTTGGGAAGCCCGGTGGAACCGGATGTGTAGATTACATACGCCGGAAGTGATGAATCCGTAGCGTGCGGCGCCATTTCCGTTTGAAGCCCATGATGGTTACTGCCAGCCAACATGACCACTTCCGGCGACCGGTCCGTGAGCAATAGTTTACACCCGCTGTCTTTCAACATATAAGAGATTCTTCCGTCAGGATAAGACGGGTCCACCGGCAAGTAAGCGGCCCCAGTCATGAGAACCGCCTGAAGCGCCATAATGAGCGGAAGCGAACGCTCCATCGACACAGCCACTGGAAGCCCCGCGCCTGCGCCCTGCGATATCAAACGATGCGCCAATGCCGCGGCCCGCGTCGTAAATTCCCGGAAGGTTACCTGTTCAAGGCACTGTGAATCACCGGCTTTTGAACCGGCCCAGACGAGGGCCACAACATCCGGTTGGCGATCCGCCCGCTCCAACACCAATTGGTGAATGGTTTTTTCATTGGGATACGGACGGCAGGTATCGTTCCACTCCTCCATGACCCGTCGTTTTTCCTCTTCCGTAGGCAATTCCAATCGCCGGACAGGAAGCTCTCGCTCCACCGCCAGATAGCGTAAGACTCTCAAAAAATGGTCTGCCACTTGATAGGTCATCCACCGGGGCATTGCGCCGGGACGGTAAATCCAGTTCAATTTAAACGATTTATCAGTTTCTTCCACTGCCAGAGCCAGATTGAAATTGGTTTGTTCAAACATGGAATAAGAGGTCACCCTCAGCGGTCCCGCGTCACTCGCCAATTCCCTGCGAATGGGATAATTTTCCACCACCACGAGAGTATCGAACACATCTTGCGAGGAATCGAATCCAGCATAATCCCGGATAGCGGTCAACGGTGTACTATCGAAGGCTTCTCGCTCCGCCAGCGCGGCGGATGTCTTTCGCAGCAAAGCGGGACCGCTATCGTCCGGGCCGCACGCGAGGCGCAACGGTAGTGTGTTGATAAAGAGACCGATGGCCTGTTCGATGCCGTCGATCGGAGCTGACCGCCCGGACACGGTGGCTGCGAAAAGCGCGTCGTCGGATCCGGTATACTTTAAAAGAATGATTCCCCAGGCGGTATACATCACCGCCGCTGGTGTCGCTTTGTATTGCCGGACCAACCGCTCCAGCCGCTCCGCGTCAGGAAGCGGAAGCACCGTCTCGAAGCATTCGATATCGGCATCTTCCTGATTTTTAGGACCAATAGATGGAAAGGGGAAAGGCATCCGGGCCGAACAACCGTCGAGATACCTCTGCCAATATGCCTGCTGGCGGCCGGGATCTTGCTTTTTGGCCCAGGCCACAAACTCCCAGAACCGGTTGTTTACCGGTAGGTCGAGTGAATGGCCGGCGACCAACCGTTCGTAGGCGGTAAAAAATTGCCGCAGCATGATCCCCATGCTCCAACCGTCCATAAGAATATGGTGATAGCTGACTAGAAGAGCGTGATTCCCAGCTTTCAGGCGGCATGCCGTCACCCGGAAGGGCACTTGCCGTAGATCAAAGGATTCCCGTCGGTCATCGAGTTTGGCCTTCTCGAACGATTCCCCATCGGGGCACTCCAGAATCCTGACATCGACAACATGACGGTTTTGCGTCACCTGCACGGGTTCGTTGATGGCGTCCCAACGAAACAAGGTGCGCAGCGCCGGATTGGCCTCCGACACGGCGTTCCAGGCCCGCAACAAGACATCGTAATCGATGTCGCCTTCAAGATGAAGGCAAAGCTGTTCGAAATACTGCGTTCCCCGGGGATGTTCCAGGTAATGAAACAGCATGCCCTCCTGCATTGGCGTCAGACTGGAGATGTGCTCGATCGATTGCCGGTTCAATTTATTCATAATCATTTTTCCTCTTTGAAAAATTCGTACACCGGAAGCGAGGCCTCCCTCATAATAGCGGTAAAACGTTGTTGGGCGGCCGGATCTTTGAAAAACTCATATTCATGCGCCATCGATTGCTCCGAAAGGCCGAGGCGGCGTCGAATTTCATTGTGGCCGGTGACGATATCTTTGTATTTTGCCAGCATTTGCCGGTACACATATTTGTCTAAATGATCAAACAGGTAAAAATAGTTGTACCGCGGTTTGAAATCTCCGTATGCGCCGAGAGCCAGCATATTGTATCCAAACGCGTGGGCCTGGGGAATCTTGGGGATCATGTAAAAATTCATGTTTTCAGATTCCCGCATCAGGCGGTATTCAGCCGCGTCTTTCATATCCGATGGAGCATCCTCCAATTCCAGCAAGCTGTTCACACATCGGTATTCGGGAAACCGCCCAATCATCTCCTTCAACAAACGGATCATGGCGGCGCGCTTTTCTACGGTGCGCTTGATCATATAATTGAAATGAAGAGTCACGGATACCGGGCGAATCTGCCCCAACACCGCCGACAAGTCCTGCAAACTATACGCGATATCCTTCAATTCTCCGGTATCCAAAAAGAAGATCAAGTCGATGTTGCTGATGATGCCCGCCTGCTCCAACGAGCGGCATACCTCCTCCAGCCGCCGCTGCGGTACAGATAAACGGTTTTGGGCTGTCACGATCCGGGAATCCAGCGTCTGAACGCCGAGGGACACATAATTGAAACGATGCCGGGCGAAGAGGTCGATATGCCCATCCGTGATAGTATAGGGCGACGCTTCGCTGGCTTTGAAGGGAATATCGGAGAAGCGGGGAATCCGGCCATAGATCTGCTCCAGAACAACGGGTTCTGCAATAGTGG
>JAHELQ010000025.1:15306-20893 GCA_024644125.1 Candidatus Aminicenantota bacterium
GTTCGAATTGCCGGGGCAGGATATCTGAATAAAAATCATCCATCTCGGCCCGGCTGTCGGGCGCTTTGGAACTGTAAACACAATAAAAGCATTTTTGTTTGCAAAAAGGAGTGTGCACATACAACACATTCCGCCAATTGTTTGGTATCGGGAACAAATTGTTGAACAACGCTATCCGTTTCTGATCCATTCCATTCATCTAAACCTCCATCGCCGTAGAATTCACCTAACAATCCTTCAACCTCGATCGCGTTCCCGGTTAGAGTCCCAACGCGTAACCGATTTTCAAAAAGAATGTCCGGTCTTTGCGCACCAGGTCGATATCGCCTGCTCCGTACTGATTATCGGAGTAGCCGATAAAAAAAACCGTCCTGGGATTGAGTTTGTAACTGAAGAGTACTTGCGTGAATAATTTTTCGTCCAATGGTTTCACCGGAAATATGTACATGGGGACATTGCGGCGAATCCATGTGTATTGCAACATCACCCTCAAAAAAGTTCTGACATTAAAATTGTAAACCAACCGCGACTGAAGCAGGTTTGCGGAATAAACATGGCGACCGGCGCTCGATTGCCGCTCGAAGGCATTGTCGATATTGAGGGACAGGCGTTTGCCGGTGGCCACCACAAAACCGCCGTTGAGCGTGGTTTTGCTGCCGGGTCTTGAATTGACATAATCCACATAATCCCCAAATCCCACGAAAGAATAGATGGTGAGACCATTGACGGGGGTAACGTCGATGGTTCCCACAAACGCCGTACGGTCGTAATAGACACCGTCGTAGAATTCCCGCTGGAAAATCACCATGGGGCGAAGCACCAATTGCCATGGCCCATGATAGGAGACGCGGAAGCGGAAATCGCGATCGGTAAGATTACCCTGCTGGTCGGTGATGTACTCTCCCCGCGCCATGAAGGCCAATCTTTCGAACCAACCGCCTTTTTTGCCCCATATTACAGGTTCCGCATATACCTCGGCCCGGCGGAAATCCACCCGCGGAACGAATCCGTAATCGGCGCGAAAACCGGACGATAACGACTCATACTCGATGCCGTAGATCAGATTGCGGGCATTGTGGTAGAATTTCAAAAACAAACCGCCGCCGTCGAAGTCTCCTTGCGGCTGCTGGAATTGTGATGCCACATCTTCCCGATAACAGGTTCGGGATACCAATCCTTGCACTGTGAGGCTGTCGGATTTGGAAAGGCGGAAGAAGCCGTCGATGCCCGTTACCTGATTTGAGTAATCTCCGGAAAATCGCCCGGTGTAGATGACACCCAGTGCGGAGCCATTGCCCACATCCCGCCGGTAGCGCACGACGCCGCCAGACACATCCCGAGCGAACGATGCCTGCCGGGAGCCCTGGTTGGATGGGAATATTAGATTATTCCAGGTATCCTCTGCGGAAAACACACCGAACGCGTGCCGACCCTCTTTGCCCGTCAATTTCACTCCCCAACGGGGATCCAGCACTGTACGGCTGAACACCGCGTCCATGGGGGTGGCGAACATATCCGCCCCTTCCAGGAAGAAAGGTCTCTTTTCAGGATAATAGATGGCGAACCGCCGGTTCACATCCAATTCCACCACATCCGCCTCCACCTGCGAAAAATCAGGATTGAACGCCGCGTCCAGACTGACATTGGGAACAATTCCCCAACGAAGAGATATTCCCGGGTCCATCCGGAATTCTCCTTTGTCAAACTCCCCTTTCGGGAAATCCGGCCTCGCGTCCGTGCGGTCCATAGTTAGAGTGGGGCTGAATTCCAGATCCTTGCCCGGAGCGATACCTTCAAATCCAGATACCCGGTGCGCCTGGCATAACTGGCAACTGGTGTTGCGGTCCCGGCGATGGGAACCCAGCCAGAGGCGTACATTGCGGGGCACGGAGCGTTGAAAGCTGATTCCCCAAACCTGGGAGCCATCGCTCTTACTAAAACGCAACTGGCTGAAAGGGATGGCCATCTCGACCACATACCCTTCGTTCCCGACGCGGGCCGCAACGTCCCAAATAGCGTCCCACGATGTGTCCTCAATTTCGTCGAGCCCATTGTAGGCCGCATCCACCTGAACTCCAAGGGGATTGGTCATGAACCGGAAGGCCCGCCTCCGGTCGTTGAAGGGATCGATGGTGACGCTGACATAATCATCCCTCTGAAACACATCATAGGCATCCCTATCCATAAGGTGGGCCCGGATGCTGGAAGGATCCGAATCGAAACATTGAAAAGCGATATAGAGGCGATGTTCACTATAGGCCATCGAGCAAACAGTCTTCATCGTCGCCGGCGTATTGTCTCCCGGCAACCATTCGAACGGGAGTTCCATCTTCACGGCGTTCTTCCAGAGGGACTCCTCCAACCTCCCGTCCAATACGATTTTCCCCTCCGCTTTGCCTATCGTTGTCATCGCGAGGGAGTCGCCTGCAAGCACGAGGCCCTGGCATACGAGAAATATAAAAAAGAATGCAGCAGGTATTTGTTTGAACATGAGCATCACTTCCCCATGGCGCTTGCCAGCGCCTGAGCCAGACCTTCCACAGATGGAGGTTGCAAAAACGAATAGTGGTCGCCATCCACCTCTTCCACCCTAAATCCCCCCGGGCAAATCGTTCCCATTGCCGTTTATAATCGTCGCCGGCGTTTTTGGCGATGAATTGAACGATGGGGCAATCCAACATCCCCGCCGGAATATATGAATCGCGGGCCGCCACATAACTGCGGCCGTTGTTGAGGTAGCGAAGCAATGAATCCGTAGATGTAAGGGCGGAGGACGGAAATCGCAGGTTACGGGAACCCGGCACCAATGCTTCAATATCCCTAACTCCAATGCCGTCGAGGGAGAGCTTCCCCGTCACGTAGCTCCAGAGTTCCTCGACAGTGTGGGCGGAACAGAGGGAAACGTTTCCTCCAAAATGCGGTAGGAAGCTGGAAATCCACGCCAGTTCCGATTCCACGGTCAAAGGTTGAGGTTTTTCCCCAATGTGCGGAGCAGGAGCTTCAATAAGCCCTAACATCGTTATCTTCCGACCAAGAGCCTCCAGCCGGTAAGCCACCGCGAAGGCGATGGTTCCGCCGGCGGAGTATCCGGCGAGCGCGAGAGGCCCATCAGGCACCGTTTCATTAATGATATCAGCGTATTTTAGAGCTAACTCTTCCATGTTCACCACAAACGGCGCCAATGAATCCCGCCGGTGCGCGCGGATACCCCAACAACGAAACGAGGACTTCAGGAGATCGCTCAAGGGAAGATACACCTCTAGATCCCCACTGCCGTCGTGAATAAAAAAGAGATTGTCCCCTTCCCCATCCCGCAGAAGAGTTAGATTATCACCTTCAATCGCAGAGGCGTTAATGACAACACCCTGTTCTCTGATGGCCGATGCCAATTCGCGAATAGAAGGCATTTCGAAAATTTTTGCCAGAGGCAGGATTACCTGGAAGCGTTTCTTGATCATAGACTCCAGAACCGCCGCTTTTAGCGAATGGCCTCCGATGTAAAAGAAGCTTTGATCGATGCCGATGGCGGAGGCCGCGATACCAAGAATCTCACCCCAGATTTCGGCGAGAATTTCTTCCACCCGGTTGCGGGGAGCCGTCGTCCCGACGGACATTACCTGTCCCGGATCCGGCAATGCCCGCCGGTCCAGTTTCCCATTTGCCGCGCGGGGGATTTTATCAATGGGCAGCAAGAAGGTGGGAATCATATAGTCTGGAAGTATGCTTGCCAGTTGTTTTTTGATGATTGCCGGATCGAATGCTTCAAAGGAATATCCCTCCGCAGCCACCACATACCCCACCAGAAAGGCATCGCCATCATGATCTTTCCAGGAGATCACCACAGAATCATCCACCCCTTCACAACAGGCAAGAGCCGATTGGACCGCACCGGTCTCTATGCGGTAGCCGCGAATTTTCACTTGGTGATCCAACCGGCCGGCCAAACGGATAACGCCGCCGGGCAAATAATGGCCTACGTCGCCGCTAAGATAGAGCTTCTCACCTTTAACGAAGGGATTGTCGAGGAATCGCTCGGCCGTCAATTCAGGTTGATTCAGATACCCCCGGGAAACACCGGCCCCGGCGACACATAGTTCGCCCGGGGCCTTCATGGGTTGAAGCTGCCGGTGTTCATCCATGATATAAATGCTGGTATTGAAGATTGGTCCCCCAATCACAGCGGTGGCGGTTGGGGACAGGTCACGGTTGGCGGCGACTGCGACCGTGGCTTCGGTGGGACCATATTCATTGACTATCCGGGCCTTCGACACATGTTCGAGGCTTTTCTCCAGCAACGGGCCATCGCTACGCTCCCCCGCCAGCACAACCAAACGCAACGAGTTCAGATCGCCTGCTCCCGCACCGCCCAGCAGGAGCCGGTACACACCCGGTAAGAGGCTCATGTTGGTGACGCCCAGTTCCCGGATGCAATGAACAATATAAGCGATATCCAATCGTTTGTCCTCAGGCACCATCACCAACCGTCCGCCGCATAATAGCCCGCTATAAAAATTGGAACAAAAGCCGTCGAACGTGTAGGGAAGCAATTGCAGCGTCACATCCTCATCACAATATTCGTAAGCCTGTAACCGCCAACTGGCGTAATTTGCGATGCCCCGGTGCTCCACCAGAACGCCTTTCGGTTTTCCGGTAGTGCCTGAAGTATATATGACGTAAGCCAGATCGCCAGGTTGAGGCAATGGGCTGGGGTTGGAATTATCCGATTGGTCTCCCCAATCGTCCGCCATAATCACGGCGGTAGCTGCCGGGATTTGAGGAAGGTTTCCCTCTAACGCCTCTTCCGTGACAATGATGGAGGTTGCGCTGTCTTTCAGGATGTACCCGGTGAGTTTTTCAGGATATCCGGCTTCCATCGGCAAATAAGCGGCTCCGGATTTGAGTGCTCCAAGAATCGCCACTACCGTTTCCAGCGGATGACGAAGCCATAACGCGATGATTCTTCCGGGTCCCGCCCCATGTCGCTTCAACAGAGAAGCCAACCGGTTGGCACGGTTGTTCAATTGCCCGAAGGAGATCTCGATGGGAATTTGCTCCGGCCGCAATTCATCGTAGATATTCATCATATCGATGGTGGAGCAGGCCGCTACGGCGTCCGCGCTACGTAAAGCCGCCGCCTCGAACATTTCGACGACGGTTCGTTCTAACGAGGCTTCTTCGTGGCTCGCCCCGCAAAAAGTATCGAGCAGCATGTGTCGTTCGGCCGGCGACATAACGTCGATGGAGAGGATACTCTCATCCGGCGCTTCCATAACGCTGCCGATGACATAACGCCAACAAGCCATAACGCGGGAGAGTGTGTCCTCTTCAAATCGCTGCAATGGGTAACGGACTTTCCCCTCGATCGTTGCCCCGGTGTGTCGGCATACAAATACCACCGCGCCATCTGGCAATTCATCACAGGGCAGAGCCGAGTCTTTGTCGTGGATATTCTCAAGCGCAAGCGCCACTCCGGCGAACGAGAGAGGATTCCCGACTTCCAGAGGCAATTCCGTCATTGGGAAATGTTCATTCTTGTATCCCGACTCCACAACTTCTTTTACCTTCGCTAGAAACCGTTTGAAGGGAA
>JAHELQ010000388.1 GCA_024644125.1 Candidatus Aminicenantota bacterium
GTTTGCCAATGGGAACCGGGGGGAAACCGGGGGCGAAGCGCATGACATGGTGCGTGATATCGTCCGATGCTTCGGTGGGGCCGTAAGCGTTGATCATCTTGATTTGAGGAAACCGGTCGAACCAACGGCTCACCAGTCCCGGCTTCACCTCCTCCCCCGTCACCAACAAACAATCCAATTGGTTAAAGAGGGCGGGACGGGCCTCCAATTCATCCAGCAACACCGCCAGATAGGAGGGCACGACCTCCAGCACCGTCAGTCGGTCCTTGATCACAGACAGGAGAAACTCCTGGGGATCCATCACCTTATGGTCGCCATAAACGATAGTGGTTCCTCCTGCGGCCGGAGCGGCGAAAAATTGCCAGACGGAAATATCGAAGGTGTGGGAGGCGTTTTGCGCCACAATACTGCTGCTCTTCACCGGCAAATCATTCAATTTCGCCTGCATGTGGTTCATCATACCGAAATGCTCCACCATCACCCCTTTGGGCAAGCCGGTGGAGCCGGAGGTGTAGATGACATAGCAGAGGTTGTCCACCGGATAATCTCCCTCCACCCGGGGCAGGGGCTTCATGGATGCCGCCATTAAAAGGGCGTCGCTCCACTCCAGCGTCTCTCCATCATAAAGGGAGGCCAACGCCGTATCGACGCCGCCAGCTCCCGCCACCACCAACCGGCAACCGGAATTCTTCAGGATCTCCACCATCCGCTGAACCGGATAGTGCGCGTCGATAGGGATATAGGCGCCGCCAGCTTTCCAGACGGCCATGATGGCCAGCATCATGGCCAGCGACCGCGCCATCATCACGCCCGCCAACGCGTCCCATCCGATTCCCTTTTGGGCCAACGCGGAGGCCAATGTGGCGGCCAACAGGTCCGCCTCGCCGTAAGTGAGGAAAAGATCGTCACACTGGGCCATGACTTTGTTCGGACAGGCGTCGGCGAAATTCTCCATCAATTGATGCACCGCCAGGTTGCGGGGAATATCCCGAATGGTGGCGTTGAATTCCTCTAGAATCCGTCGTTTCTCCTGGGGCGGAACCAGTTCGATCTCCCCCAGCGGCAACGCGGGACGATCTAATATTTGCCGGATCAGCCAGAGAAGCATCTCTTTCAGGCGCAGAATATTTTGTTCCGTATAACGCGCGGTGTTGTACGTGTATTCCAGAATAATGGACTGCTTGGGATAGATGGTGATGTCGAAATCATAGTTGGTTTGACCGCCTCCCTCCATGTTCTCCACGAAGGATCCCGCCGGTTGTCCCCCCGCGGCCGCCCCTTTGTCCGTGTCCAATTTTTTGGGATAGTTCTCGAAGATCATCATGTGATCGAATAGCTCGCTCTTCAACGGGGTCAGGTTTTGGATGTCCGCCAGGGGAACGTAGCTGTTGGCTATGCCGGCGGTGGAATCTTTTTGCGCACACTCCAGCAGCGATGAGAAGCTCATCTGGGCGTCTCCCCTCACGCGGGCCGGAACCGTATTGACGAACAATCCCACCATGTTGACAATATCCCGAAGTTCTGGCGGTCGGCCCGACACCACCACGCCATACACCACATCGCCGCAATCGTTCAGTTTTTGCAGCAACACGCCCCACACCGCCTGGAAAAAGGCATTCAACGTCACCTGAGATTGGCGGGTCAAGGCCTCGATCCGTTGGCTATCCTCCTCCCCCACATTGAAAAAGTTCTTCTGTTTGACCGCCTGATCTTCGTTGGCTCGCTCCAACGCCGGCAAGGGGGACAACCCGTCGTAGCCCTTCAGATACTCGCCCCAATATGTCAACGCCCTGCTGCGGTCCTGCCGCTCCAGCCATTGTATATAACTCTTGAACGGGACGGCTCGTTCCTCTTCCACCGGCAAATCGCGTGAATAGGCAGAATACAACCGTCGCCAATCCTGGAAGATGATCCGCAAACACCAGCCGTCCATCACGATATGATGAAAGCTCCACACCAACTTGAAGCGCGACGGTTCCATCTTGAAAATGGCGACGCGAATGAGAATATCCCGCTTGAGATTGAAGCCTTGCCGCCGGTCCGCCTCCCGAAAACGGGCCACAACCTCTTCCCGCTCCTGTTCCGGCCGGCCGGAGAGGTCTTCGAAACGGACAGCCCCTTTGCGCTCCGTCAACACCACCTGCTGCGGCGTGCGGGTCTTTTCGTACACGAAAACCGTTCTCAGAATGTCATACTTTCGCAACAATGCGTTCAAGGTCTGTTGCGCCGCTCCGGGGTCCAGTTCCCCCTGAATGGTGAAGACCCGCTGTTGAAAATAAGTGTCGGCGACGGGATCCTTCAAATGGTGATACAACATGCCCAATTGCATGGGGGACAGCGAGTATATATCGTCGACATGGCTTTTTTTAAACATGATTCTCCTTTTAGTAAGCGGTCTATTCGAAATCTGAAAAGGAATCTTCCAATTCGTCGAATATGGTTTCCATCTCCTCGTTGTCCAACGAGGTGGAGCTAAAATCGCTAGCGGTCTTCTCGCTCTCCTCCCGTGACACACAGTGGCGGATGATGCGTTCCAAATTGTCTTTATAGAGGCGCACACATTCCGCACCCGCCGCTTGATCCAGATAGCGGCGGTTGAAATCGAAGGAAACGGTCAATATCCCATCGGCCACCATACCGTTGATATCCACAACGTAGCGGTCATTCAACCGGGGATCCATGCCGTCCCCCTTAGGTAGTGAGGAAAACCCGAATGGCGGTGGGGAGCCTTCTCCCTGATCCCCGTTTCCGCCGAATTGACCGAGAAAATTGAAACGCACCAGTGTCTCTCCGCAAGGGGGCAACCTCTCGCCAACCGGCGAAGCGCCTCCGTATCGGAGCGCTCCATAGCCGATCCCCTTGCGGGGAATGGCCCGCAATATCTCTTTCACATGTTTCACCAACCCGGCAATGTCGCGCGACTGGCCGTAGGTCAGAGCCACCGGGAAAATAGAGGTGAACCAACCGACGGTGCGGCTCACATCGATATCGTCGAACAACTCCTCCCGGCCGTGGCCCTCCAGATCGACTCTCAATCCATCGACGCCGGCCCATTGGCTCACGCAAAACAGCAATGCCGCCAAAAGAATATCGTTCACGCCGGTGTTATAGGCCAGATGAACGTCTGTCAACAAACCTGCGGTAGTGTCGGCGTCCAGCGACATTTTCAAGCGTAGAAATCCGTGTTCTTCGTCCTGACGGGGCCCAATCGTCAAATGGCCCAGCAAGGGAGAGAATTCCGCTTGCGCCACCTGCCGCCAATAGGGCAATTCCCGCTGAAGTTCCGGCTCCCCGGCGTATTGCCACAGCCGCCGAGCCCAGCGCAGAAAGGAATCGGTCTTGGGGGGCAACACCCACCCCTCCCCTTTGGATAGGGCCCGATAGCCGGAGGCGAAGTCCTCCAATAAGATCCGCCAGGACACACCGTCCACCACCATATGGTGGACCACCATCAACAAATGATCGCCGTCGTCGGTGTGGAACAGTCCCAGGCGCGCCACAGGGCCCTCCAGAATGGAGACGCTATCCTGGATCCTCTGGCCTTCGCGGCGGAATAATTCCAATAACTCGCCGTCGTTTCCGGCTACGTCACAAACGTCAAATTCTTCGAGAGTGAAGACTGGCCAGTCGAGACTGCGGTTGCGAAGTTCAAATCCCTGATCCCCATGTTCACAAACAATGCGCAAGGCGTCGTGATGGCCGGCGATACGTTCGAACACCCGCTCTACCACTCCGAGGTCAAAGCCCTCCGGCCGCGACAGCATCACCGCCTGGTTGAAGCGTAGCCCGGAGGCGTTTTCATTTTCGAAGAACCGTGCCTGAATAGGTGTCAGCGGCGCGGATCCCTCCACTGGCGCTTGATCGATGATCCGTTCCCTGGGGCGCATCCGCACCGCCATATCCCGCAGCACAGGGAATTGAAACATGTCCCCCACATCCAATTTAAAATTGCGTTCCAGCAAGCGGGAGGACACCAACAACGCCTTGATGGAGTCGCCGCCGATAAAGAAAAAGTTGCTGCCCATGGAGATATCCTCCACCCCCATCACCCGGCGGCAAATATCCAGCAACAACTCTTCGTTGGGATTTGACGGAGGAATCACTGCCGCCGCCTCCGCGGGTGCCACTCGATATTGGGCCAGAGCCAGTCGGTCCAGTTTGCCGTTGGGGGTTTGGGGCAACCGCTCCAACAAGATGAAGGCGGAGGGGATCATGGTCCTGGGCAGAACGCCCTCCAAATAGTGGCTCAATTCACCGGAGGCATCGTCCAACGTCTCTCCGTCCTTGGGGACGACAAAAGCCGCCAACAGGCGGCCCTCTTCTCCGCCGCCATCCAATAGGACCACAGCCGCTTCCTTCACCAGCCAGTGGGACAAAATATGTTGTTCGATCTCGCCGGTTTCGATGCGCAAGCCCCGAATCTTGACCTGCCCGTCCCGCCGGCCCAGATATTGAATCTTGCCTTCCGGCAGCCATTTGCCCAAATCGCCGGTGCAGTATAAGCGCTCTCCCAGCTTGAATGGATGCGGAACAAAACGTTCATGGGTCAACTCCGGCCGGTTCATATACCCTCTAGAAACACCGGTCCCGCCAACGCAAATCTCACCCGCAACCCCAATGGGCACGGCCCGTAGTAAAGAGTCCAACACATAGACATCATAATTCGCCACCGGCCGGCCCAAAGTCACGGGCCCCGGACCGCACTCCTCCGCCAACGCGTCCACTGCGGTTTCAGTGGGGCCGTACATGTTGAACAACCGAAAACCCTGGCCGATCATCCGGTCCTTCACGGCGTCATTCAGGGCTTCGCCGCCAGTAAGGACGGTTCGCAGCCCCGGCAGCGGTTCGTCGGCCCCAAGCAATTCATTCAAGAACAACGGTACAAAATGGATAATTTGGATATGATTGTTCCTGATATAAGTTCTCAAAGCAGTGATGTCCAACAACAGCCGACGACTCACCATCATCGACACTCCGCCGCGGGTCAGTGTCCCGAAGATCTGCGTCACACTCTGGTCGAAGATATAATCGCTCAATTGGGTCACCATTGTGCCAACACCGATTGCAAAGGTCTCGCCATACCAAAAAACAACGTTCACCGCCTGCCGGTGTTCCACCACCACCCCTTTGGGTTTCCCGGTAGAACCGGACGTGTAGATCACGTAGGCAGGATCGGATGGTGTGGCGGAGCGGGGAGCCTCGCCCCCTTCGCCCTCGTCGGTCAAAGGCACTATATCTATAACGTCCCAAGGCCCCTTCGGGACAGTCAAATTGTCCGGCCCCGCTATCAGTAGTTGCCGGGCCCCGGAATCCCGCAGCAAGAATTCGATTCGATTTGCGGGCGACGTCGTGTCGATGGGCAAATACGCGTGCCCGACCTCCAACGCTCCCAGCATAGCGACGAT
>JAHELQ010000389.1 GCA_024644125.1 Candidatus Aminicenantota bacterium
GTTTGCCGGTACACCGAATTCGACAAATTTCTGGAGCGACAGTCCGGGAGTGGATTATCTCAACAATATAGATACCTATTTGATGCTCGCCAACAATATTGATTTAAGCGGGTACGTGGGGCAGAATACTTATCTATCGTTTGATGTGGCCTGGCTCCTTGACGGCGGTTTCAGCAGCGACCATGCATATGTGGAAATTTCCAGCAATGGTGGGAGCACGTGGAGTCAGTTGGGAGAAATTGTGAATGCGGCTGGATATGTCTATTTCTGGCAGACAAAAGAATATTTAATCGCCGACGAATTCAAAACCACGCAGTTCCGCTTTCGCTTTCGGATTGTGTCGGATGGCACATCTAATAGTTATCAAGGCGGATTATTGATCGATGAAGTGGGAATTGGCACATTTGCCTATACCAACGCGTATGAGAGTTGGGATGGTACCTCGATGGCGACTCCACACGTGGCTGGCGCGGTAGGCTTGCTAGCTGCTCAATACCCCGCCGAAACCGTGAGCCAGAGAATCGACAGGATTTTGAACAATGTCGATCCGATTGCCTCTCTGAGCGGCAAATGCACCACGGGCGGCCGTTTGAATGTGAATGCCGCGATGAATGACTCCGGTACTCCGGTTATCACCGTAAGTGCCCCCACCAACGGCGATACATTGTATGTCACCGACTATACCGACATCACCTGGGGCGTGTCCAATGCCACGTTGACGGACGTGATCCTCTATTATTCCACCAACGGCGGTACGAATTACACCTTAATCGGAACCGTATCTAACACCGGCTCGTACACCTGGACGATACCCGATGCGATCACAAGCACCGGTAAGATCAAAGTAACCGCCACCGACGGCAGCATCGTCGGAGAAAGCGCCGGAGCGTTTTCTATCCAGTACTTCACTCCGACCGCCGGCTATTTGGAAGTGGCTTATTCAATTCTTCCTTCTGGAGACGGCGGTTATATCATAGGAGGATATTGTGATTCCATCACCTCCGGCGGCCTGGATATCTTGATTTACAAACTCGATGCGGACGGGCGCAAAGTTTGGCGCACAAACCTGGGCGGCATACGCGACGACTGTGGAATCCACATGGAGCAGACTTCAGATAATGGATTTGTCATTTGCGGATACAGCGATTCTTATACAAATGGCCTGAGCGATATCATTCTCTATAAAATTGACGCCAACGGAAACTTTTTATGGAAGAAAAACTTTGGCGGTTCGGCGGATGATTATGGCTTTTGTGTAAGAGAAACGGCCGACGGCGGTTTGATCCTTTTGGGATCTTCCGAGTCCTACACAAACGGCAGCGACGATTATTTAATCTATAAATTAGATTCTTCAGGGAACACTGTGTGGCAAAAGAATTTCGGAGGCACCTCCTGGGAGTTTGCCAGCACTGTGATTCAGACCTCGGACGGCGGTTACGTGATGTTTGGCGAAAGCAGTTCGTTTTCCAATGGAGGCGAAGACTTTTTGCTATACAAATTGGATTCCAGTGGGAACAAGGTTGCGCGTAAAAATTTTGGTGGCACAGGCAACGAATGGGTGTATTTTAATTATGATCCAAGCGGAAACGGCGTGGTTCAAACCGCCGATGGAGGCTTCGCTTTTACCGGTATGAGCGATTCCTATACTAATGGCGCATACGATATCATTGTCTACCGGCTCAATCATAACGGCGCTTTGTTGTGGCGAAAAAATTTCGGAGGAACCTCCGATGACGAATCGTACGCTATAAAGCAGACTGCCGACGGCGGCTTCATACTCGCCGGCGAAAGCCAGTCTTATACCAATGGCGGCGAAGATTTCATCATCTACAAACTTGATTCTTCCGGCAATGAAGTCTGGCACAAAAATTACGGCGGAACTTCCGACGACGCCGCGTTCTGTGTTTACCAGGACGCCGACGGCGGATACCTGGTGGCTGGATATTCTATTTCCTTCGGCACCACCCCCGGCTATCCCGACTTCCTGTTCTTCAAACTGGATGCAAACGGCGATAAGATCGGGCGCCGCAATCTAGGACGATAATAACTTCGGTTTAAAAGAAATAAAAAAGGCGCCTAATCTCTGAGGCGCCTTTTTTTTGTCCTATCCTCACGATCCTTGATCGATCGGTTTTCTTATAATCGCTAAAATCTGTCTTTGTATTTGTTGTAGAGGGAGTTCATGGAGAGCATAATAACGCCGACGCCGATGAAGACCAGGGCGCGGGCGAGGGTTTCGGTTTTCGCCATGTCGGAGAAAACCAGACGGATCAAGGCCAGGCCCAGGCCAGACATCGAAACGATGCGGAAGTGGTTCTCTTTGAGGACCAGGCCCAGGATGAAAATGATGAAACATTCCACCACCCACAACAATGTCAACAATGCCTTGTCGAAGGAAAAATAGAGGAATAGAGCCAGAACCGCGAACAGCGGGTAGTATATCCAGGGATTCTTCCGGCTGGAGATCGCCGGTAGCCAATTGGAAAAGAATCGCACCGGGAGGGGGAACTCGATTCGCGCCAGCGCGGGTTCAGGGGCCACCAGGATGGAGAAGATGAATTGCAAAATCAGCGTTCCTGCGGAACAGAGCCAGACGGCCTCGTGCCAGTGGGTGTGGGGAGAGATAAATTCCATCGCGTTGAGCACAACGAGCAAACCGGATGTCCAGAAAAATAGGATCGAATAAAACTTCAGACGCGAAACCCACTGCGGAAGGAGCCGATTGGATTTCAGGGCGACTAACGCCAGCAAAGAAAATAGAAGGGGTTGCCATTCCGGGCGCGCTTCCATCACTACAGTTACGCCAATAAATAGCAAGCACAATTCCAGATACAGGGGAGCTAAAATTTCCCTGCTTTTATATGGAAGAGCGAACTCTCCCCGTTTGCGAAGCGCTAGATACGAGAGGGCGACAATGCCTGCGGCGGCAATGATCACTTTGATTTTGATCCCGCCGATGAGCTGCCCCGATGCGATATGCGCGGCGAAATGGCGGATCAGAAAAGCTCCCACCAAAAAATTCCCCACATGCAACATATACCGGCCGGTGTATCCTTGCCTCTCGATTTTATCCTTCAACCGCCTGTCAATGGCGTCCGCGGCGGCAATTAACCCGACGCCTGCCGCCAACCATGCCAGAGCCGGTAAAAACGTCGATACCGGCTCTAAAAGGTAATAAAAAAAGAGTAACGTGTTCGTCCCCAGGAGATATATCCCCGGCCGCCGTACAAACCGGTTGAGAACAGTGGAGTAGGATAGTTTGTAACACGCAAAGGCCAGAGCGAAAAGCGGGATGAAATTCAATACGATGGTTGTTACCGGTAGAGGAAGCGCTAGATCTATTTGCGCCCAACCGGCCAGATGGAAGCCTGCCAGAAAAAACAATGACGCCAGCCCCAAATGCCTGGAATCATACCGTTGCCGTATCGCCAGTATACCGGTCCCGAGTAGTGCGAAAGTATACCCCGCCCCTTCCAGGTTAACGACCTTGACGTAGACCGCAAGCAGCATCAAGGGCGCCAACCAACTGATGGCCTTCAATTCCGGCCGCTGAAAGCCGGTTGCTTTGGTTGCCATATAAAATAAAATCGCCGCTAAAGCGGCACCCAGCAGAGTGATGGATATTTCGTCACCGCGCCAGTGTTTTGCCGGTTGGTCCAGAGCATCCATTATGCCGGGAAAGACCAGAATCACTCCCGACATGACCGCCCAAAAATTGGCGAAGCCCCATATCGACGTTGTCTCCTCTTTCATCATCCAGTGGTAAAACAGGAGTGATTCGACGAATGCCAGACCCATCAGGTAAAAAGTGCCCACGCCCCAGGAGCCGAGAGAATAGACTCCCAGAGTGGCGGTTATTTGCGAAAAGACACAGGCGCTGGGAAAGATGCGCCGCATGTCTTTTGTCTTTGCCCATTTCGCCGTTATAAACGACAGAAAGACCAAAACAAAATAGAGAAGAGGCTTCAATTCCCAGACAATGCCCGACAGAAAAACCCCAGTGAAGGAATAGTAGATATAGGGGAAATAGAACATACCTATAGGCACTTCGAGGCTGAGATTCCGTTGGATAAAGACTATGTGCATGGCCGCCGCCCACAAGGCGCATATCATCAAGCTTAAAGCATAGCGGTGCAATACGGCATTACCCCCGGTTTCGTCGATTGATGCGGAAAAGGCAATCGCCAGCATCGCGACGCCAGCTAAAACCGTCAGCCAGGCGCCGGCTCTACCGAGAATCCGCTCTTTCTCACGGATCATGATGTAGAGAAATATCGAGCACTCGATGAATACGAAGCCCAGGATATAGATCCAGTGGACGCCCCAGCCGTTCACCGTTATCAGTGCAACCAGGGCGATGACTTGCGCCACCAGTGTGTCGGTCATATAAAGCCAACGAATTCCTTTTGCCCGGGCCAGGCGCGCCAGCACAAACGCGGCAATCGCTCCCGCAGCGATGATTAACGGCTTCCATTTTGATCCGGTGGAATGAAGGTAGAGCCCGAAGCCCATGAACGCCCAATTGAAAAAATGAACCAAAAACGGTACGCGGGCAAATAAATCCGTACTGTATATCTCCCTGTAATGGACCAACAAGGCGGCGACGCCGACGGTCAACACCGCGGCAATACCCGCTATATTGGCGAGTGTACCAATAATGGAATCCGCTCCCAATTCCAGGTACCAATAGAGGTGAAAGGCGAAGAACAGACCAATTGTGAGAAGCAGGTGATATTCCCATTGTTCTTTGTAGGTGATGGAGATTCCGATCAAAGTCACGATACAGGCAACCACCAGCGAGATTGCGTTCGCAGGCGCGATGGCGAGTGCCACCAGACTGAGCAGCACATGCAGGGAGGCAAACACCTGGGCGCCGCCGATATAGGCGAGATACGAATTCACCGCCACGCCGGCGATCAACAAGATCAACGCAGTCATGGCGTTATCCGCCCATTGCAAACCCGGAATACCGCCGGCCCCAACGCAGGCGAACATAAGTACCGCGCCTCCGCTCGAACGCAACCAGGAAGCCAACTGCCGCCATTTTGGCCTGGCGCGCAAGAAAAAATACATCCCCCCGAAAAAGCCTGCAACAAGAACCATCAGCAAAAAACGGTAAAAGGGCGCCATTTTCAACGCTGTATAAATTCCTAAAAACGAGATCCCCATCACCATAATCATGGATCCGAGAATCCCTGTCCAATTTTCGGCGAATCGCCTTTCCACCATACTCCAGACATCCGAGAGATAACTCCAGGCAATACTTTTCACCGAAGGTCCTTCGCCGGTTAGAGTTTTTCCCTTCAGATCCGCAATCGCCGCCGTCTGAAGCATCGCCGCCGACACGTCCGCCGGGGTCACCTCAACAGTCTGTTTTTTCATCTCCTCTTCGGCCTGGTACTCA
>JAHELQ010000026.1 GCA_024644125.1 Candidatus Aminicenantota bacterium
CCATACCTATCGATTCTGGAGACAAATTGCAGGGCGTAAGTTGTGGAAACGTTGATGGGATGGGGGTAAAGAGAATGACCCCTAAAGGAATCGAACCTTTAACCTATGGATTAAGAGTCCATTGCTCTGCCAATTGAGCTAAGGGGCCATTTCAAAGATGTATTTTATCAAATTCGGTGGGGCGCGTCAACCTCTTTAAAAATATGTTTTCAGATTTTGTTGGGTAGTGATGCGGAAATTGATTCAATTCTTTTTGGGTATATAGGTGTATTGAAAAAGGCAAAAAAAGAAAATCAAATGAGTTTCTTTTAGCGTGTGGCTTCGAATGTGCCGGTAACGTTGGGGTTGTCGGGGAATTGAAGGGTGAATGTTCCGGTGAATTTGGCGTTGCTCTCGATTGTGCCATTGAAGTCGTAGATGTACGTTTCGCCTGTGGATGCGTTGTGTTCGGTGTGTATGATGACACTGTTACGGCTGATGCCGTAGGTGCCGACAATTATGCCGGAAAAGACAACGTCGCCGCTGTTTTTGCCGCCGCGGAAGGCATATACCATTGACATTTGCCCGCCCACTGAACTGGTGAGGAAAAATCCCCAGGAGCCATTGGTGATATCGAATCCTTCATCGGTTTTGCAACCGGTGGTGGATGTTATAAGCGCGAATATGATCGCAATAATTAATATTCCAGTTTTTTTCATTTTTTTCCTTTTCCCTAATAAATCAATTCTTGTTTATATCAATTTTTCGAATAACATTCAAGCGATTTTTTCTATATTCTTCAATCTTCTTCAGTATTCAGCAGGGTTTTCATTAGTCTGTGTTTGAGTCCGTTTTTGTCGTTGAAATCATTGATGGCTTTTAGCAATTTTGGTTTCAGGAATTGCAGGCCTTCTTCTGGGCTGTCAAAAAAAGTGATGAGGTCGATGTCTTCGGGGGAAATGAGTCCGTTGTCAACTAGATTTTGAAAGTTGATGGTCTTATGCCAGAATTCGCGGTTGTATAGCATGATCGGCAGATTGGTTTTCTTTAGCTTGTGGGTCTGGATGAGGGTGAGTGTTTCAAATAATTCATCCATGGTTCCGAATCCGCCGGGGAAGCAGATGAGGGCTTTGGCATGATAAAGAAACCACAATTTGCGCATGAAAAAATAATGGAATTCGAAGTTCAGGTCGGGAGTGATGTAATCATTAGGTTCTTGTTCGTGTGGTAGGGTGATGTTGAATCCGATGGTACGCGCATTGGCTCTGTTGGCGCCGCGATTGGCGGCTTCCATGATCCCGGGACCTCCGCCGGAGCATATGGCGAAACTATCTCCATTATCGGAGAGTTCTTTTGAAAGTGTGGCCAATTGAAAGGCCATTTCTTCTGCGGCCCAATAGTTTTTGTGGGTTCCTGATGTATCGCCTGGGTTTGGTTCCGGGCGCACCCTGGAGGAGCCAAAGAATACGACTGTATGGTGGATGTTTTCTTCGCGTAAACGTTTTTCCGGTTCCAGGTATTCGGCCATGATACGAATGGTTCTGGCTTCTCTTGATTTTAAAAATTCGATGTTCTTGTATGCTTTTGGAGCTTTTTCCATTATTTTACCTCACTGTTGAAGGAGTTATTATACATGAAAAAAGTTTCATAACCAAACCGTTTTTAGAAAATTTTTGTTATGTAGCAGGCAATTGCGCGTGTGTTATAATGAATGTGATGTATATGATCAATCTTTTCAGGGAGGTTTATAATTTAATGAATTTGCATGAATTGTTATTGAAAAACCGGAGTTACCGTAAGTTTCACCAGGAGGAAACTATTCGTACGGAAGAACTTCTAGGTATGGTCGAGGCCACGAGAATAGCTCCGTCTCCAGCCAATAAGCAGCCGTTGAAGTATGTGTTGGTAAATAGAAGCGAAGCGAGCGATATGTTGTTTCCGCTTTTGAATTGGGCGGCGTATTTGAAGGATTGGGAAGGGCCTGTCGAGGGAGAGAGGCCTTCGGCGTATATCGTTATGTTAGGGGACAGGTCCGTGAGCGCTTTTATTGACTGGGATTATGGGATCGCGTTGCAGACGATTTTGTTGTCTGCGGTCGAGATGGGATTCGGGGGATGCGCGATTGCGTCGTGCAACAAGGATAAAATTCGGCAGTTGTTCAATATCGATGAGAAATTCGAGGTCGCGGCGGTGGTGGCTTTAGGTAAACCAAAGGAAGTTGTGGTGATCGATGATGTGAAGGATGGGGATATCATATATTGGCGCGATGAAAACGAGGTTCACCACGTACCCAAGCGATTGTTGTCCGATTTGATCATTGGTATTCTGGAATAGTATCTCGAAATAGTTTTTAGTTCGGATAAAAAAAAGGGGCTGAAATTTTTCAGCCCCTTTTTTATTTCAACTGGTTTGAGTCTATATCTGGCTCAATTTTTTATAATATTCGTGTTTTTCCTGTTTGTGTTCAATCGCTTTTTGGTACAGGCTGTCGGCCACTTCAGGGAACTGCCGCTTTAAGGCATTGTAGCGGGTTTCGCTGAGTAGGAACTCCATCAGATCATCGCTTGGCTCTTTAGTTTCATAGAGGAAGGGATTCTTTCCTTCTACGCTCAACTGCGGATTGTAACGGTAGAGGGGCCAATAACCGGCCTGGACCGCTTTTTTCTCTTCCAGGTAGGTTTTGCTCATGTCGATTCCGTGTGCGATGCAGGGTGCGTAAGCGATGATGAGGGAGGGACCGTCGTAGGCTTCGGCTTCCATGAACGCTTTGATAGCCTGGGCCGGATTGGCGGCCAGACAGATGGATGCGACGTAGATGTAACCGTAGCTCATGCTGATGAGTCCGAGATCTTTTTTACCGGTCCGTTTTCCAGCGGCCGCGAATTTGGCGATGGAGGCGAGAGGCGTGGCTTTGGAGGCCTGGCCACCGGTGTTGGAATAGACTTCTGTATCCACCACCAACACATTGACGTTGCGGTTGGAGGCCAGTACATGATCAAGGCCGCCGTAACCGATGTCGTAGGCCCAGCCGTCGCCGCCAACACACCAGACGGAGCGGTTGATCAGATTGTCCTGCAATTCGATGATTTTGCGGATGATGGGTTCGGATTCAGCGTTCGCGGCTTTTAGAGCTCCGGGTAGCAGATCTTTGACTTTCTGGACAGCTTCATGCATCTCTTCACCGGTGTTAGTCCACATGCCAAGAGCGTTATCGAGAGCTTCCTTTAGGTCGCCTGCGATGCCTTTTTCGATGAGTTGCTCGATATTCCATTTCAACTGGTCGCGGTTGGCATCTACTGCCAATCTCATACCATAGCCGTATTCAGCATTGTCTTCGAATAGGGAGTTTGCCCAGGCGGGGCCTTTTCCACGTTTGGATTTGGTATAGGGAATGGTGGGGAAGGTTCCGCTGTAAATTGAGGAGCAACCGGTGGCGTTGGCAACGATCATTCGTTCGCCGAAAAGCTGGGACAGTAATTTTACATACGGAGTTTCACCGCAACCTGCGCATGCGCCGGAAAATTCGAATAACGGAGTTCTAAACTGGCTGCCTTTCAGGGAATTGATGGTAGCGCCGTCAAGAATGTTATCGGGCAGGTTTTCGAAGAAGATTTCGTTTTCTCGTTCGCCTGCGGCGCGTTCTGTTTCGATAGGAGAGAATTCCAGTGCTTTTGTCTTGGCAGGGCAGAGGTTGACGCAGTTGCCGCAACCGGTGCAATCTTCGACATAGACCTGAATTTTGAATTTGAGGTCTTTGTCGTTTTTGGTTGAGGATTTAAGAGTCTTGAATGAAGCGGGGGCGTCATCGAGGAGCGCAGGTTCGATCTGTTTGGCTCTGATGGCGGCGTGGGGACAGATGAGCGCGCACTGGTTACACTGAATGCAATTTTCCGGGATCCATTTGGGAATGTTTGGCGCGATTCCGCGTTTTTCCAATTTGGTGGTGCCCACGGGCACGGCGCCGTCGAACGGCATATGGGAAACCGGAATATCGTCGCCTTCCAGGTGCATGATCTTTTCGATTACGTTTTTGGCGAAGGGGATGGCGTCGTCGCCGATGAGCTGGGGCGGTTCGTATGATTTTTCAATCTTATCGCTTGTTTCCGGGATTACGATTTTTTTCAAGGCGTCGCTGGTTTTATCAACGGCATCCCAGTTCATTTTGACGATATCCTCGCCTTTGGCTTTATAGGATTTTTCGATGGTTTTTTTGATCAGGGCAATGGCTTCGTCCTCTTCCAGTACACCGGAGATTTTGAAAAACGCCGCCTGCATGACGGTGTTGATGCGATTGCCGAGTCCGACATCCTGAGCGATCTTAAGGGCGTCGATATTGTAGAATTTGATTTTTTTCTTGATGATGGTTTCTTGCAGGTCCCTGGTGAGATGGTCGAAAACCTCGTCGTTCGGGAATTCGGAGTTCAACAGGAATGTGCCGCCTTCGTTGATGCCTTTGAGCACATCGTATCTACCGATATAAGACGGGTTGTGCAGGGCGACGAAATCGGAGTTGCTGATGAGGTAGGGGGACTGGATTTTGCTTTTGCCGAACCGCAAGTGGGAGATGGTGATACCGCCGGACTTTTTGGAATCGTATACAAAAAATCCCTGTGCGTTCATATCGGTGTTGTCGCCGATGATCTTGATGGAGTTTTTGTTAGCGCCAACGGTGCCGTCGGATCCGAGGCCCCAGAACAAACAACGTTTTACGCCTTTCGGCTCAGTGTCGATTTCTTCCGTGATGGGGATCGATTTGTTGCTGACATCATCTGTGATGCCGACTGTGAAACTGTGGAACGCCGCGCCGTCCAGGTGGTTGTACACCGCTTTCACCATGGAAGGAGTGAATTCCTTGGAACTCAAGCCATAGCGTCCGCCGATGATCTTGATGTTTTTGCCTGCCAATGATGTGACCACATCCTGGTACAATGGTTCGCCGATGGCTCCGGGTTCTTTGGTCCGGTCGAGAACCGCAATTTTTTTAACCGTCGCGGGGATGGCGTCGATAAATGCTTTGACGGAGAAAGGTCTGAACAGGCGGACTTTCAAGAGACCAACTTTTTCGCCTTTCGCCAACATATAATTGACTGTCTCTTCGATGGTTTCGCAACCGGAACCCATCGCGATAATGATTTTCTCGGCATCCGGGGCGCCTGAGTAATCGAACAAATGGTACTGCCTGCCGATTTTTTTCGCAAGAAGATCCATATATTTCTGCACGATTTCCGGGGTTTTTTCGTAAATATTATTGGTGGTTTCCCTTCCCTGGAAGTAAACGTCCGGATTTTGCGCGCCGACTTTGACAAACGGTTTATCGGGATTGAGGGCCAGTTGACGGAAGGCTTCGACATATTTCATGTCCAGCATTTCCTTCAGCGTTTCGTAATCGATCATGTCGACTTTTTGGATTTCATGGGAGACCCTGAAACCTTCAAAGAAGTTCAAAAATGGGATGCGGGTTTCGAGGGTGGCCAGGTGCGATACCACGGAAAGATCCATGACTTCCTGGACAGAACCTTCAGCCAACAAGGCGAAGCCTGTGTTTCTAACGGACATGACGTCCGAATGATCGCCAAAAATCGAAAGGGACTGGCAAGCGAGGGAGCGCGCGGAAACATGGAATACTGTCGGTAACATTTCACCAGCGATTTTGTGCATATTTGGAATCATTAATAGTAATCCCTGTGAAGCGGTAAAAGTGGTTGTCAATGCACCTGCGGAAAGAGCGCCATGAACTGCGCCGGCTGCGCCGCCTTCGGATTGCATCTCTATGACGTTCAGTTTTTGGCCAAAAATGTTTTTTCTTCCGTATGCCGACCAGGTATCAGCCAGCTCGCCCATTACAGAAGATGGAGTGATGGGGTATATTGCGGCAACTTCGCTGAATGCGTAAGCCACATGAGTTGCAGCAGTATTTCCATCAATGGTTGCTTTGTTTGTACTCATGATTAACTCCTATATCAAGAATAATTAATCTTCTTTTTATTTCCTGGTTTTTGGGATATAATTGTTCCTTATTCCGTTTTAATTCCTAAAGTAACACAATACCCGGAGGGTGTCAAGATAATGCAGTTTATAATTTATTTTTTTCACATTAATGCTCAAAAACACTGATATATTGATTGATTTTTAATTATTAATTGTCTTTTTAATAATTGACAAAAACTTAATTTGATACTATATAGTCTAGGATGGAACAACTGATTGAAGTAAAATTGATGGGACTTATTTTGGATCCAATATCCAAAACGCCGGTTATGATTTTGAAGCCCCTAAACGATCAAAAAATCATTCCAATTTGGATTGGAGGTTTCGAGGCGAATGCGATCACTATGGAGTTGGAAAACATCTCCGCCCCCCGACCCATGACTCACGATCTGATTAAAAATATGTTGGGCAAGTTCAACGCAAAAATAGAAAAAGTGGTGGTGACCGATATTATCGAGAACACCTATTACGCGGAGTTGTATATCATCCGGGACGGTACCGATGACCCGGATATCGTTGATTGCAGGCCGTCAGACGCGGTAGCTATCGCATTAAAAAATCATTCGAAAATATATATTTCGGAATATGTGTATAGTACTTCAATCGTGTCCGATTTTTTCACAAACTTTATTCAAGGCGATGAAAAATTGGACAATTGGTACAATTCCTTGTCGGACGACGATTTCGGGAATATCGAGCAATAAATCAATCTCCGGAATTTTTTCCGGTAGAAATAATCGATAAAATGAATAGGAAATGTGCATGAGGAAAACAATTGTTATATGTGGTTTGATAATGTTGGCATCTCTGTTGGTATTGGGCGTGGATTCTTCTAAAAAGTCTCCAGGCAGGATTTTGACGAAGGGCGATGTGATGCGCCTGGTGAAGCAGGAAGGTTTTTTTTGCAAGTGTTATGATTGGAATCGGGAATTTTGCAATCCCGAGGGGGGATACAAAAATGACTTCAAGGCGGATATGTTGTCCGGCAACGCAGTGGTCATCGACCGCGCCTCGGGACTGATGTGGCACCAGGGCGGCAGTTTTAAGTCATTGCGGTTCAATGACGTGGGGGGTTGGATAGATGAATTGAACCGGACAGGGTATGCCGGGTACAAAGACTGGCGCCTTCCGACGTTGAAAGAGGCCGCGACTCTCCTGGAGAACGCGCCTATGAATGGGAACCTATATATCGATCCGTTGTTCTCAACGGAACAGGGGTGGATATGGAGCAGCGATATTTGTTCCTCTTCCGGCGGCTGGGTCGTGACGTTTGCCGGCGGAACCATCGGTATGCCCAAATACGGTTTGTTTTATGTCCGGCCGGTTAGATCTTTTTAGATTCCTGCCAGAGTTTTTCCATTTCGTCGAGAGACGTGGCTGATATTTCTTTCCCGGCCTTTTTGAGTTCGGCCTCGATGTAGCGGAAACGGGTTTTGAATTTTTTGTTCGCTTGTTTGAGTGAGAACTCGGGATTGACTCGCAGAAGGCGGGCGACATTTGATACTGCGAAAAGAAGATCCCCAATCTCTTCGTTCAGGCGTTCAGGGTTGCCTTCAGGTAGCTCTCTCTTCAATTCAGCTATCTCTTCTTCGACTTTTTCCAGCGCTTTGATTGGTTCGTCCCAATCGAATCCGACACTCGATGCCTGCTCCGCTATCCGTTTGGCGACGGAAAGGGCCGGCATGCTGTCGGGATAGTCCGAGAGTATGCTCTTTTTGTTGTTTTCGGCCTTCTTGATTTTTTCCCAATTGGCTTTCACCTCATCAGCCGATTCCACGGATGTATCTCCAAAAACATGAGGATGGCGGCGTATCAGTTTTTGATTGATGGTGTCGATTACGTCTTTGATGGAAAAATGGCCTTGCTCTTGATTGATGCGGGAGATAAACACAATTTGTAGCAATAGGTCGCCCAATTCTTCTTTTTGTTTTTCCGGTGAATCCATATCAATGGCTTCGATCAGTTCGTGAGCTTCTTCGAGGGTATATTCCTTGAGGCTTTTGACTGTTTGTTTACGGTCCCAGGGGCACCCGGCCATTGGATTTCGCAATAGTTTCAATATTCTAACCAGTTTGTCTAATTCTTTCATCTTCTTCTTGTTTTTTTGATTTAGAAATGTTATATTAAGGTCAATATAATATTATGAAATATACTCGAGTGCAAGTTTATATTGAAGATATTTGTCTTTTTTTTCGATGCCAGCAAAGCACGGAATTATTTTCTTATTATATACCATCAAATACGAAAACGATTCAATTTAAGGAAATCTAGATATGGATATAGATATAAAAGCAATCGTATTAATGTTAACCTCGCAATGTATGATCAATCTTGGTGAAATCGAAGATCCGATTAGTAAGCAAAAGGTAGTGAAGCCTGAGGGTGCAACTGTGTTTATTGAATTGTTGGAAGTGCTGCATGATAAGACACAAGGGAATCTTACGGACGGAGAGGAGCGTTTCCTTTCAGGCGCTTTGGAGAATTTGAAAAAGATATTCCACGAAAAGTTTCATGATGAAATGGGAAATTAAACGAGGGAACCAAAATGAATAAAAAAGCATTGTTTCTGTTAGTCTTTTTTGTTCTGGCTATACCTGGAGCGGCGAATGAAAGCCCCTGGGGGCAATTGAAAAAAATTCATTATTTCGACGGCCAGAAGGATTACAAAAAGGTGCGTGAACATCTGGGCGGTATCGAATACAGCCAGATGAATCGAATGGAAATGAAGGACGTTGCCATTCAATTAAAAAAATTCGGGGATCAGTATTTGCATGAAGGTGATTATAATCTTGCCCGCGAGTTTTATTACAAAGTACTCACTCTCAATCCAGGTCAATGGGATATTTACAACCAATTGGAGCGGATTAACAGGGAAGAAGGCGCGTTGACCTTCAACTTCAGTTTTTTGGCGACGCAATTTATAGAAGTGTTCAATAATTTTAAAGCTTCGTTTTTGCTGGTGAACAATTTTATCAATGTCATGTTTTTTAGCGGCCTCATGGTGCTCTTTTTGTTCTCAATCCTCATTCTCGGCAAGTATTTCACCATCGCGGCCCATGATTTCACAGTGAATGCGAGGGGAGGTTTTTCAGTCAGAAATCTGGTAATCCTTCTGTTGCTATTGTTATGGCCGTTGTTATTCTTTCCCGGATGGGCTGCTTATCCATTCCTGATTCTGGGGTTGTTGTGGACATATTTCAATGATACGGAAAAAAGGGCCGCGATATTGGGTGTCGTCTTGGTGGGAATTCTTTCGATACTATTAGCCTTCAATGGATACCTGGGAAACACGTATAAGCACTCTGGATTTAAGGAAATACGCAATGTCTATGAGGGAGCCCTCTACGAAGAGGATGTGACGCGCTCTTTTGATAGTGAATTGAAGGTATTGCAAGCCCTGGCGTATTACGACGAGGAGAAATTCGAACGATCGTTGGATCTTTTGGTGTCTACTGAAGAGAATTACAGTAGCGTAATGAAGTATAATTTGCTGGGAAATATTTATTTTATTTTCGACAATCTTAACGAGAGTATCAAATATTTTAAATTAGCCCTGTCTATCGACGACAAAAATCCAATCACTCTCAACAATTTCGCTCTGGCGCTTCTAAAGAATGGCAATTCCGAAGTGTTGGAATTGTATGGGAAGCGGTATCCGGAACTGTCCACTTATCAGAAGACCGCCACTGGCTTGCAGGTAGCTCCTGTAACCGAGATATTTTTGTGGAAACGTTTGATGAACGGAGGTAGAGAATCTTTCGATGCCGGATTCGTAACTTCCCGTTTGTTGAAACAATTGCTCCGGGTGCCGGTTTTGTATCTGATTATCATTTTTTCCTTATATATCGTCTTTTTAAAATTGATATTTTCGTCCACCGGCGAAAGCACTTATTGTTCCAAATGTGCCAAAGTGATTAAAAAGAAAGATATTCACCGCTCATACAAGTTGTGCAATGAATGTTACCAGCTTTTTATGATTAAAGACGTCATTTTTCTTGAGGCGAAAATACTGAAAGAAAAAGAATTGAACAAAAAGTATATGAAGAGGTATATAGCCATATTGCTTATGTCTTTGTTTATCCCCGGGTTAAATTTGCACTATAAAAACAAACACAGCCAATTCATTTTGTGCGCCACTATTTTTTATGTGTTTCTGGGGTTTTTTATGATCAGCCGCTTCCTCTTCAATGAGATTTTCAGAGCGGTTCCGATTTTTGTAAACCTGGTAGGCTTATTAGCCTTTATTGTATTTTTCCTTGTCAATATTTATTCAATTATTGGAGACGACAATGGCGTTTAAGGGAACATTAAAAGAATTTAAGGTTCCGGATATCCTGCAATTATTTTCAATACAACAAAAAACCGGTATTTTGACATTTACCAGTTCAGATGGATTTATCACGTTGATATTTGAAGATGGCAGAATTTCAGGTGTGGATGCGTTTCCCAAAAAAATGGGGATGCGAGTGGGACGCGTTCTGGTCAAACAGGATCTTATCAGCGAGGAGATGCTTCAGCGGGCTTTAGCCATTCAGAAACGGACCAATCAAAAACTCGGCGAAGTATTGAGCGGAATGGGTGTTATTGGTGAGGAACATATTGCTGAAGCGCTGAAAAATCAGGCGATCCAGATTGTTCTATCCCTCTTTAAATGGAAAAAAGGGGAATACAATTTCAAAGTGATGGATTTTATCGATGATTCCCTCAAGGGTATCGATCCGATGCCCACCGACAACCTGATCATGGAAGGCGTTCAAATGCTGGATGAATGGCCTATGATCAAAGAACTCATCCCCAGCGATTCAATCGTTTTCGAACCGCTGCCGTTGGATTCAAAAAAAATCGAATTGATCGGGGAAGACAAAGATGAAGGGAGTAAAAGCGGTATCATCTATCTATTACCGTCGGAGGCCAATCTCCTGAAGTATATCAATGGGCAGAATTCGGTGCGGGACCTTGTGGAACTTGGGGTGTTTACCGAATACAAAGTATACAAGAGTTTGTATAACCTGCTGAAAAAAAGTGTCATTAAACGGAAACGCAAAGCCAATGTCGAAGACAAGATCGATGAAAAGGTATTGGAAGAGCTTCGCGCCCTCTCATTGGCCCGTATGAGGCGGTTGGGGCAGGTTTTGTTAATCTTGTTGTTGATCATATTCGCCCTGGGTTTCTTCAAACCCCTCACGCCATTCATCGAAGACAATCTACTTTTAAAGATGAATGTGATCAAGAATACTGAGTTTCCTGAAAAATAGTTAGAAATAAATAAGAATGAATTTTAACAGTATGCAACCCAGTGCTATTTCAATTGGAAATTTTGATGGATTTCATCTAGGGCATGAAAAAATTGTTGAAACATTAAAAAATATTGGCGCGGAAAATCATCTTCAATGCGACATCATCACCTTCACTCCCCATCCGCGCATCCTGTTCAAAAAGTTGTCCCACTTGATCACTACCGAAGCTCAGAAACGCGAGACCTTGTTATCTCTGGGCGTTGACAGGGTGGAGTTTTTGGATTTCCATAAAATCGTCTCCCTTTCGCCGGAACAATTTGTTCGGGAAATTTTGTTGAAAAATTACCGGATGAAATATATAATTGTAGGAAAGAATTTTAAATTCGGCAAAGATAGGGGAGGAGGTATCGATACGTTGGAAAAATTATCCCACGAACTCAATTTTCGCCTGGTAGTGGTACCGCCGGTAAAAATAGAGGGCGTCAGGGTTTCGAGTTCCCATATCCGTGATACATTGTTGGAAGGGAAGATAGTCGCGGCCAACAGCATGTTGGGGCGCAGTTATTATATCGACGGCGACGTGGTGCATGGAGACAAGATTGGCACGGAATTGGGCTTTCCCACAATAAATATAAGAACCGCCAACACAATATTGCCCGAAGGTGTCTTCAAGACAACGGTAGCCATTGGTGGCGATCTTTATGATTCCGTAACCAACATCGGTATCCGTCCAACTTTTCACCGGGAACCGGGACATGTGGAAAAGCGTGGGGATAAAAGGGTAGAAACACATATTCTTGATTTTAATCGTACATTGTATGGCGAAAACGTCCGCCTTTATTTTGAAAAGAAAATGAGAAACGAGATAAAATTTGATTCGGAAAAAGGACTGGTTGAGCAAATAAAAAAAGATATTGAATGCATAAAAGTTGACAAAGGCACACTTTTTTGATAATGATATGAGTTGTAAAGTGAATAATCTTAAGAGGAAATGAAAAAAAACAAAAACAATTCAACGAAAGGTAGTGATAGAATTGTCGATACCATTTTGTTTTGCTAATGACAAATAATCAGGAGTTTTGAATGGAAGAAAAGAAAGTGGAAATGAATGATGTTGCCCAGGAAGAAACCAAAGATGTAACCGTTGGTGACCACGCCGATGAACCTAAGCAGGATTCCGGGATTGTAACCCAATCCGCCGAGCCGGTTGACGAGAACAAAGAAAATGGGCAAGAGGCCGAATTAAAGGACGCCGGCGATGAATTGGTGAAAATCCTTGACATCGAAGTGAAAGAATCCGAGATTGATAAGCAAATCGAAGAGGTGGCCAGGCAATATTCTTCGGAAGTGAAACTGCCCGGATTCCGTAAAGGAAAAGTTCCGGTAGAAATCGTGAAGAAGAGGTTCAAACAGGCGGTTGCCGATGAAGCTCTCAACAAAGTAGTCGAGCATGCAGTCATCGAACGGGTAAAGAAGGAAAATCTGGATATCGTCGGTTCTCCCACGATAAAGGAACTGGATTACAACGAAGGTTCCGATCTGAAAGCCAAAGTGGCTGTCGAAGTGTTCCCCGAAGTGACGCTTCCTCAATGGGAAACATTGGAAATAGAGGTCCAGAAAAGCGAGCTGGCGCCGGAATATGATGAAGCCAAACAGATCGACGGAGTACTCAATTCGAATAAACGCCGCGTCCTTGTTTCCGATCGGGAAATCAAGGAAGAGGATATCGTCGGCATCAAAATTCAATCTCAATTCATGGATAACCGACGTATGACTCCCCGCCGGGAGAATGAAGTAAATATGGCGGATGCGGAGAGACATGAAATCTCAGGAATTTTTGAACAATTAAAAGGGAAAAAGATTGGAGACAAAATCGAATTCTCCGTTTCATATCCCGAGGATTACCGGAAGAAACCCTGGGCCGGTAAAGAACTCACCCATTTCATCGAAATCATGAATATCTATGAAATGATCAAACCTGAATTGAATGAAGAGTTCTTTAAATCATTCGGAATCCAGGATGAAGAAACCTTTAAAAAAAAGTTGAGAGAAGAATTCAACCGTTACACCGAGCAAATCAAGGAAGACCGGCTTATGTCGTTATTGACCGCCAAAGTTATAGAATCGGTTGATTTCCCACTTCCCCAATCGCTGGTGATGCAGGAATTGGAACGTGAATTTTCTGAGGGATTGAGGTACATCAATATAGATGACCCTGAGCAAAAGAAGCAATATGTCCGGTTGATGCAAGATAGCGCCCGGAGAAGCGTCAAATCGATGCTTGTGTTTGACGCCATTCGCAAGGAATTCAAAATCGAAGTCTCGAATGACGATATGGAGAAAGAATTCAAAGAGATTGCCGAAAAGAATAATGTCGCGGTCGCTCAAGTAAGAAAAGTGTATGCAAATCCTGACCATAAAAATAAATTAAAAGATAACCTTTTAAGTCGAAAAATGGTAGAATTCTTGCGG
Organism: Candidatus Aminicenantota bacterium; assembly: GCA_024644125.1. GTDB lineage: Bacteria > Acidobacteriota > Aminicenantia > UBA2199 > UBA2199 > JAHELQ01. The sequence continues at coordinate 13,677 of JAHELQ010000026.1, forward strand.
GAGAAAATTTCTATAAAAGAGGTATAAAATGGGGTTAATACCGATTGTTGTCGAGCAAAGCGGTAATGTCGAGAGAGCGTACGATATTTATTCAAGGTTATTGAAGGATGGAATTATATTCCTGGGATCGCCCATTGATGACAATGTGGCGAATGTTGTGATTGCGCAGTTATTGTTTCTGGAAGCGGAAGATCCTGAAAAGGATATTTCACTTTACATCAATTCGCCCGGCGGAGTCATTAGCTCCGGTATGGCGATTTACGATACAATGCATCATATTCAAAACGACGTTGCCACAATCTGTATTGGGCAGGCCGCTTCCATGGGCGCCATTTTACTGGCGGCCGGAACCAAAGGAAAACGATTCGCCCTTCCTAATTCGAAAGTCCTGATTCATCAGCCGTTAGGAGGTTTTCAAGGGCAGGCCACCGATATCCTGATTCATGCTGAAGAGATCAAAAAGATCAAAGAAAAAACCATTGAAATCCTGGCAAATCACACTGGCCAAAACACCGAACGTATTGCCGTGGATATTGAAAGGGACTTTATCATGACGGCGGAACAGGCTAGAGAATACGGAATCGTCGATCAAGTGATCACCAAAAGGAAAAAAGCCAAAGAGAAAAAAGAATGACTCAGAAATTAAATAAAGAGACCAAATGCAGCTTTTGCGGAATTCCACAGACCAGCGCATATAAATTGATCGCAGGTCCTAATGTCTATATATGCGATGAATGCACAAGAACCGCATATAATTTGATATTCAACGCTGGCGATCTATCCAGGTCCGTCAAAAAACGCAACGGAAAAATATTGACCCCCCGGGAAATCAAGAAAAAACTGGATCAATATATTATTTCCCAGGATCTATCCAAAAAGAAATTGGCTGTCGCTGTATACAACCATTATAAAAGAATAGATAACACAAAAAATTTATCGAATGTGGAAATAAAAAAAAGCAATGTCCTCCTGATCGGCCCCACTGGAACCGGTAAAACATTGTTGGCGGAAACATTGGCGAAGATTCTGGATGTCCCTTTCGCCATCGCCGACGCCACCACGTTGACCGAAGCGGGTTATGTAGGCGAGGATGTCGAGAATATTCTTCTCAAATTGTACCAGGCTGCCGGTGAAAGCAAGGAACTCGCCGAGCAGGGGATTGTTTACATCGATGAAATAGACAAGATATCCAGGAAAAGTGAAAATCCATCGATCACCCGCGATGTGTCCGGCGAAGGAGTACAGCAAGCGTTGTTGAAGATAATAGAAGGCACTGTAGCTAATGTACCGCCCATGGGCGGCCGCAAACATCCACATCAAGAGTTCCTGAAAATCGACACCTCCAATATCCTTTTTATTGCCGGCGGCGCGTTTGTAGGACTTGAAAAGCTGATTTCCCAGCGGTTGAAAAAAAATGCGATCGGTTTCAATTCCAGCAATAACAATAACAATTCAGGGAACCTGGACAAAGACAGTATTTTCAGTAAGGTTCAGACCGAAGATTTAATAAAATTCGGCCTGATACCCGAGTTGATAGGCAGGTTTCCGGTTATCGGAGTACTGAACGACCTGAGCCCCGAGCATTTGCTGAAGATTTTGACTGCTCCGAAAAACGCGATCACCAAGCAGTATAAAGCGCTTTTTGAATTGGACGAAGTTGAAATCGACTTTTCAGGCGAACTCCTGAAACAAATCACCGAAGAAGCAGTGCGTCGAGAAGTGGGCGCGAGGGGATTGCGGGCGATATTTGAAGAATTGATGCTTGATTTAATGTTCGATATGCCCTTGAAAAAAGAAAAGGGAAAAAAATTGATGATTGATCAGGATTTTCTGAACAATCAGAAAGGAAAACTATGAAACAAAAAGAATTGGTCCTTCCTTTAATCCCATTGAGGGAGCTGGTGACATTTCCCTCCACGATAATTCCAATATTGGTGGGGCGGGAAAAATCGATTAACTCCCTTAAAAAATCGCGGGAAAAATATGACAATTTCCTGTTTTTATCGGTTCAAAAAAACCAATTGAGTGAATCCCCCGATGTGGCTGAAATTTATGAGGTGGGAGTCATTGCTCGAATCGAAAAAGCTGTCGAGAAAAACAATGGGAGTTACCGTGTCATCATTCAGGGACTGGAGCGGGCAAAGGTGGATCACTTCTTTGATGAAAACGATCATTATCTCGTAAAGGTGTCAATTCTCGAAGAGGTTTTGGACAAACAAAAAAACCTGCCGGAACTCTCCCGCGGCCTGATTAATTTGTTCGAAGAATACGTAAAACTGAAAAAAGTTAAATTACACGGAATTGTCGCCAAGCTCGAGGCAAATAAAGTTTCCGAGATCACGGACATCGTGATCTCGGTCTTGAACATTCCCATCAAGTTAAAACAATCGTTACTCGAAGAATTGAATGTCTATGAACGCGGACTGAAAGTGTTCAATATATTGAAACGGGAAGTATTTAAATTGCGGGCTGGAAATCCTGACGGGGAAACTCCTAAAGGCAAAGAGGAAGGTCAGGATAGCGAAGTTGAGGAATATAGAAAAAAAATCGAAGCGGCAGAGCTACCGGATCATGTAAAAAAAAGAGCGGAAGAGGAGTTGGAAAGGCTGGCGATGATGCCTCCCTATTCCGCTGAGAGTACAGTTTCGAGATATTATCTTGATTGGTTGATCGCCATTCCCTGGAACAAGGAAAAAGCCGAAAATCATGATCTGGAAAAGGCTTCTGCAATTTTAGACGAGGATCATTATGGATTGCATAAGCCAAAAGACCGTATCCTGGATTACCTGGCAGTCCGGCAACTGGTAATGAAGAGTACTGGTGAAATTCTCTGTTTTGTCGGCCCTCCAGGAGTGGGGAAGAGCTCCCTCTCAAAATCCATTGCCCGCGCTCTGAATCGTGCGTTTGTCAGAGTGTCCCTGGGCGGAGTGAAAGATGAAGCTGAAATCCGGGGACATCGCCGTACCTATATCGGCTCTTATCCAGGGCAGATCATAAAAGGTCTAAAAAAAGCGAAATTCAGCAATCCCGTCTTTTTATTGGATGAAGTCGATAAATTGAGTTCGGATTTCAGGGGCGATCCGGCGTCGGCTCTCCTCGAGGTACTGGACCCGGAACAGAATTCTGAGTTTGTGGATCACTATCTGGATCTGGAGGTGGATTTGTCCAAAATCTTTTTCATTACCACCGCCAATTCGGTCGAGCCAATCCCACCAGCCCTCAAGGATAGGATGGAGATCATTGAATTGCCTGGATATACCGAGCGGGAAAAATTGCATATCGCAAAAGACTACCTGATCGAAAAACAGGCTAAAAAAAACGGCTTGTTTCCATTGCAAATCGCCATCGAAGACTCAATCATACTGCAAATTATCAATGAGTATACCCGCGAGGCCGGAGTTCGTAATCTGGAACGGCAGATCGCCATTGTTATGCGCAAGATTGCGCGTCATTTCGTAGAAAAAGGGAAAGCCAACGATAAGGACAAGGCTTTCGTAATGAAAGACGAACACGTGCAAAAGTTTCTGGGAATCGCGAAATTCAACAAAGCCCAGGTACTTAGCGATAGCGAAGTGGGCGTTACTACCGGACTCGCCTGGACAGCCGCCGGCGGAGATATTCTGATTATCGAAACCCGCTTCTTGAAAGGGAAAGGCGAGTTGATACTAACGGGACGCCTGGGCGAGATCATGCGCGAATCCTCCTCTACCGCCCTGACATTCGTAAAACTGAAGCTTTTCGAATTGGATTTGGACACCGACGCGCTCGAAAAGTACAACATCCATCTGCATATTCCCGAAGGCGCAGTGCCAAAAGAGGGGCCGAGCGCCGGTGTAACTCTGGCGGTTTCGATGATTTCTCTCCTCACCGGGATACCGGTCAAGGCGAATCATGCCATGACCGGCGAGATAACGTTGCGTGGGAAAATATTACCAGTCGGCGGGATCAAAGAAAAAGTCATTGCCGCCCATCGCTACGGCATTCGCAATGTTCTTTTGCCCATGGAGAACAAGAAAGATTTTGAAGAGGACATTCCCGATGACATTAAAAACGACATGAACATTCATTTTGTCAATGTCATGGACGAAGTACTCGATATCGTATTGGAAAAACCAATAAAAATAAAAAATTTGAATAGCAAAGTAATTAAACCTTTTTTGAACTAAAGCGTATGAAAGGAGTTGTGAGGTGAAATACGCGATAAGTGAGTATAGCCAGGTTGGCAATTAGCAGCAAACCGCTGCCAGGTCCTCAAAAAAAATTCAATGACAGCAGAAAATTTAATAATCCGTGATGTTTCGTTGGCAAAAACAATCTTTACGTCTAAACAAATGGTAAATGACACAACAAAAAAGATTGTATTTATCGGTCGTTCCAATGTTGGCAAATCCTCCTTGATCAATAAATTGATGAATCGGAAAAACCTCGCCAGAACCAGTTCGAAGCCAGGCAAAACCGTAAGTATCAATTACTATTTGATTAATAACAGTTTTTATTTTGTGGACCTACCGGGGTATGGATACGCGAAAATCTCAAAAGATGAGAATTATCGGGTCAAAGCTCTTATATCCGAATTTTTTGATAAAATGACGAATGTGAGAATGGTGATTGTTTTGATAGATTCACGAAGAGGGTTTATGGACCAGGATTTGGATGTTTTATCAAAAATCGTTGAGAATAATGATATCAAGTTGTTGACAGTATTGACAAAAAGTGATAAACTCAATACTTCCCAACTGAAAAGTCAAATAGAGAAATTACATAGCGAATTTGACTTGAACGTAATTCCGTTTTCAATCAAATCAAACGATGGTAAATTGGAAATACTGAAATATATAAATAAAGCGTTAACTTAAAGGAGTTACTATGTATTCACTAAAAGATCTCCAGAATATGAAGGTAGCCGAACTGAAAAAACTAGTCAAAGATTATCACCTGGATGAGGTGGATATTACAGACAAAAATTCACTATACTTCAATATCCTGAACGCGCAGGCCAGTGCAAATGGGAAACTGTTTGCGGAAGGGGTGATCGAAATCCACAGCGAAGGTTATGGATTTTTAAGATTTCAAGAATATGCGTACTTGTCGAGCTCAGAAGATATATATGTGTCACCCTCCCAGGTGAACAAATTTGATCTCAGAACCGGCGATACCATTTCCGGTTCAGTCAGGCCCCCCAAGGGCGGTGAGAAATACTTCGCCCTTTTGACAGTCGAGGCTGTGAACTCAGAAGATCCTGAACAAGTACTGAAGATGAGAAAGGGAAAAAGATTCGAAAAACTGACCCCTTTCTATCCTGATGAAAAAATCACTCTGGAAACCCTGGACGATAATATTTCCGGGCGTGTGATGGATCTCTTAACCCCAATCGGAAAAGGGCAGAGAGGATTGATCGTCGCCGCTCCCAGGACCGGTAAGACCATGATCCTCCAGAGTATTGCCAAATCTATCGAGCTCAACCATCCGGAAATCGTTCTCATTGTGTTGCTAATCGATGAAAGACCTGAAGAGGTTACAGATATGGCCCGCAATGTCGCCGGCGAAGTCATTTCGTCCACATTCGACGAGATTCCGCTGCGCCACACAAAAGTGGCGGATATCGTTCTGGAAAAGGCCAAAAGAATGGTGGAGATGGGAAAAGACGTCGTGATCCTGTTAGACTCCATAACCCGTCTGGCCCGGGCTCACAACGCAATTACCCCGTCCTCGGGCAAGGTTCTCTCCGGTGGTATTGACGCCAACGCCTTGAACAAACCCAAAAAATTCTTCGGTTCCGCTCGAAATATCGAAGAGGGCGGCAGTTTGACCATCCTGGCCACAGCTCTGGTCGATACCGGTTCGAGAATGGACGAGGTAATCTTCGAAGAATTCAAAGGCACCGGCAACATGGAAATCAACCTTGACCGCCGCCTGGTAGACAAACGTGTGTTCCCCGCCATCGACCTGTTCCGTTCCGGTACCAGGAAAGAGGAACTTTTGATCGACCCCAACGATCTCAACAAGATCTGGGTATTGCGTAAGGTTCTCACCCAGATGAGTGAAGTGGAAGCCATGGAACTTCTGGTAGAGAAACTATCCAGGACAAAAACAAATGCCGATTTTATAAAAATGATGTCTCAGGGGATGTAACAGTCCCCTTCAAGATTGTTTTCTAAAGCCTGAAAAAAGGAGGTAACTTTAATGATAACTACATTTGACCAACTACTTCAGGAGGCTGGAAAGAATGCTGGAATTGTGGTCGGAGTTCCGGCCCCGGAAGATTCCAGCTCGATAAATACAATCCTCCAGGCAAAAAAAACGAAAATTGCAGATTTCATTCTCTGCGGAAATGTGGAAAAAATTAACGGTCTCATCGAGGAAAATGGCGGAAATCCCGCTGATTTTGAAATACTGAACGGTGAAAGTTTTGAAGACAGCGCCGCGAAGATTGTTGAATTGGCCAGCCAGAAAAAAGTTCATGTAATTCTGAAGGGATTTTTGCCCACTGGGGCTCTTATGAAACCGGTTTTAGATAAAGAAAAAGGCTTGCGTACAGGTAATCTACTATCCGATGTCATGATGGTGGAGAACCCCCTCGATAATTTCAAGGGATTGTTGGCAGTCACCGACGGCGGTCTCAATATCTTACCGGATCTCCAGCAAAAAAAACAGATTATCGAAAACGCAGTCAAAGTATATCATAAATTGGGTTACCGGTGTCCCAAAGTCGGTGTTTTGGCGGCTTCCGAAAAAGTGAACGACTCGATGCCCGCGACTGTTGACGCCAAAAAGCTGACAGATATGAACCAGAATGGTGACATTGAAGGGTGTGATGTGTATGGCCCTTTGGCGCTCGACATAGCAGTATCGCCGGAAGCTGCAAAGCATAAAGGCATTGATCATCCGGTTGCTGGCTACGCGCAAATCCTGGTGGTGCCCAGCATCGAAGTGGGAAATGTGTTTGGAAAGTCGTTTACCTATTACCACAAATTACCGGTATGTCATGTGGTTATGGGCGCGAGAATTCCTATCTTGATCCCGTCCCGTAATGAAAGCGAATTGGACAAAATTCATTCCGTAGCCCTGGGGGTCATTTGTGCTGAATGCTAACCCGGCATTATCAGTGAAATATCGGTTCCCAGTCTATTTATTGTTCG
>JAHELQ010000390.1 GCA_024644125.1 Candidatus Aminicenantota bacterium
GTTCTAAAAAATGGGGAAAGCCAATACGGAAGCCATCCCTCCCTTCTCAGGGCGCGAGCTGATTTTTTTGCCGTGCAAGGGTTATTCCCCGAAGCGCGTTCGTTGTACAGTGAAGGATTGCGGCAATTCCCCGCTTCATTGGAGCTTCATATCGACGCGGCGCTGGACAGCTTTTTTCTCCGCCGGGACGGGGGACAGGCTATCGGGGCATTGGAGTCTCAGATTGCCAAACACCCGTATTCCAGCGAGTTGTTGAACCAGTTGGGACAGTTTTATTACTATGATGGGCAATTGGATAAAATGGAACAGACATTCCGGCGCGCATTGGAACTAGATCCGTTTCCCAATCCCTATTCCGGCTACCGACCTTTTTCGTTTTTAGGTACGGCATGCCTTGAGAAAGGGGATTACGATGGGGCTGTGCATCATTTCAAACACAGACTGGAAAAGATCGACCGCAACGATCCGCACGCCTACGCTTCGTTGGCCCGGGCGTTCCATGAAACCGGTCGGCCGGATGAGGCGAAGGCCAATCTCGATATGGCGCTAAAATTGGATTCGGAACTTCCGCTAGCCCGTGAAACGCAGGCCTGCATCTTGATGGGCGAGGGACAGGTGGACCAGGCGCGTTCAATTCTCGAAGGGATCGTCAATCGCTATCCGCGGCGTCTCGAGGCGCGCCTCTTGTTGGCGCAGATACTAATGGGGACAGACCCCGCAGGGGCGAAGAAGGCGCTACGGGAAGGCATCGCTCTTTCCAAATCGGAGCAGGCGGCCGCAGAGGTCATTCTCAATCAATCGCAGTATGAATTCGGATTGTTTTCCCGGTCGCTGATTTCCCGGCTTTACAAACTGGACGCGGACCTGGCCGAATAATTCTACAATTCGGAAGAATAGTCTACATGCAGTTGGAATCGCTCCAACTCCGCCTGCGAGTCGATTCTCGCCCATCCATTGCGCGCCGGATCGAATGGTATGGCGAGCTCTGTGTACATACGGGGTGTAACATAGATCGCACCGTCATGGCAGGCGATGAAAGATAGAACGCCTGTCCTACCTTTTGAGGCGGGCATTGCCAAAACCCCCCATTGACGGGTGTAGTCCAGAAGCTCTCGCGCGCCGGACGCTGTTTCCTGTTGCCGCATGTCTTTATAGTAATAACCATCGAGCATCCTGGAAATACCCATGGCGAACGCCAGGCGTTTGGGGATCAGGTTTACCGGCACCGGCTCGCTATCGGGAGCGACAGAGGAGTACAGATGGACATAGAACATGGCGAATTCTTCTTCGCCGTCGCGGTCCCAGTCTTTCTTCCTGTACGCGCTCTGTGCCGCGGCAATGGCCCGTAGGTTTTCAAAAGTGATGATTTCATGCCGTTTCATGCCGGCGGCGGTAAATTCCCGCTGCCGGGCGGCTGGGCCGAGAAGTTGCACGATAGCCCAGACAAGACCGGCGGTCACCGCTAAAGTCGAGATTATCGCGATGGGGGAGATTGTTTTCCCGGAGGTTTGCCGGTTCACGCCGGTTCTCCGTTACGGTACTCCACGACAATGGGGCAATCGGGATCCGGTTGGTCGTAGTCGCCGGTGAGAAACCGGGAGACGCCGTGGCAACCACCTTTGCATATATCCAGGTAATAACACGAGCGGCATGGTTCTTCGGCTCTCTCTACCCAGGAACGAAGGGGCGTTAGCGGGCTGTGTCCGTTTTTGAAAGCATCGGGTAAATCAAAAACCGAAAGACCGCACGCGTTCAGAAAGGAGCAGCCACTCACCGCTCCGTCGCTACGGACGCCCAACAATACATTCCCCGCTTCGCAGCCGTAGGTTGCCATGGCGTAGAGAATCTCCTTCGGCGGTTGGTGAAAGCAATACATGGGGACGAAGGAACAGTCTATCTTGGCTGCGATACCGGTCTTACGGGACCATTTGGACAACATGGGGATGAGGCCGATGTTCTGCGCGTGGGTGGCGCGTTCTTGAAGATAGAGATCTTTGCCGCGGCCGGAGGGTTTGAAACGCAGGAATTCTATTTCATTGAGTTTTTTTCGCTTCGCGTAGCGGAACATCTCCGGGATTCCCTCATAATTGTTTTGTCCCACCACACAATTGATACCGGTGGAAATTCCCGCGGCCCGCAAATGATCCAACGCCCTGTCGGCGATGGCGAAGGCTCCGGGAGCCCGGTAGGGATTGCCCTGATCCGAGGCTTCATCGAGGGAGATGTTCACTTGCCCGAAGACTGTCATCTTACGAGCGATTTCAGCGGTGATTCCGCGGCCGGATACCGTGAGATTTGGGACCAATCCAATGCTGCGGGCATGATGGGCAAGATCGAACAGATCTTCCCGTTCCAACGCCTCACCGCCCCCCATCGCCACATGGAACACTCCCATGCGGGCCAAGACATCCAACGCTTCCTTGAACGCCGCGGTAGCCAATTCTCCGTCGTCGGGTTTGCCTCCATCCATGTAACAATGCGCGCATCCGGCGCCGCAGCGGTTGGTAACGGCGAAGTGAACTTCCGTTGGCGCCGACAGAAGATCGACTGCTTCATCCCCGGATTCCCACAATTCCGAAGGGCCTGTTCCCAATCCCAGCATGTAGTCCCGGTCCACAAACGCCAAAAATGGCGGATCCTCCGAGGCGATGATTCCGCCGAATGATTCAAATCTGTATCTGATTCTTCCCTCGTTTTTGTGGTTTGTCATGGTGTTGGTCCTCCGGTTTTGGATTGAGAGGTTGTATCGGTTTTGGTAAAAGGGCAAAAGCGAAGGACCCAATCGCGGACATAGGGATCGCGGATATTGCCTATTTCCAGATCCGGATAGGACTTCGGATCGGTCAGCACGCAAGGCTCCGGATCGTCGGAATCGAGTTTGATATAACCTGTGGGATAATGCATGAGTCCTTGCTTCGTTGAATGGAAGCTGCTCTGCCCATAACAAGAATGCATATAATATTTGGCCGACAGGGCTGTGAACAATAGGGTTCCGTAAAGACAGCAGAGGATGGCGCGCCTGCTTTTGCTATTCACTTGCCGTATTCCCAGAGAAAACACGAAGATTACAATCACTCCCGCGAGACCATAATCATAGAGCGGTAGCGCCGCTTCGGAGCCCGGACTCCCAGGTGAGGCGTAGAGGTATTCCTTGTCTTCCGCATCCTGCGCTGTATGGGCGACCGAGGGAGCGATGTGATGATCGAAATAGCGGCCGGTCAGGTGATGGGAAAGATGGAATATTGCCCACCAGGCGGCGATCAACAGCAATCCTGCTGCCAAATGGCGGATCCGCAACCAACGCCAGGGGCGCGATTTATAGAAGAGAATGATGGCGAGTATCGACAAAATCCAACATACCGAAGTTGCGGCTCCTTTGACCGTGTTTACGATATACGCTTCATACGCCTGATCCCGTTTGAATTTTACCGGATGGAGAAACACAATGCCGGGTTTGATGGCAATGGCTCTGTCCAACGCGCGATACGCCTCTTTGTTTTGTTTGAGTTTTTCGTAATTGACGGCCAGGGTGAAGTATACTTCGTGCATCCGGTAATAGCCGGGGTGACGGGCGATGGTTTCTTCGAAACCTGCGATATCCTCTTCGATCTCGCCTCGCGACCGGTTGTGCGCCGCCCGTATCATGCCGGCTCGCAACTTTCCATCCAATTCCCGGAATCGCAACTGCAACGATTTGAGCTTCGACAACGCTTCGACGGCCCGGGACACAACGGGACCGGTGGATTTCCCTCCGGCGCGCGCCGCCAGCCGGTAGTGCGTGGCGGCCCGCATGAAATCTCCGCAAATATCTCTATAAAAGTGCCCCAATTCAAGATTGCACGCCGCCCAAATCGCCAGGTCACTCTGGTTTTCGCGAATGGTTGCCGAAAGTAGATTCATGGCCTGGCTGTATTGTCCCTCCGCCAGATATTGTCTGTATTGGCCGGGGATGGCTGCCGAGACGGAGATCAAAATCATCAACAAATAATTCATCGAGTGCGTTTCCTTACTGTTTTTTCCTGTTGTTTGAGGTAGTGGCGCATAAAAAACGTTTGCATGGAATTTTTTCCGGTATCTCCCCGCTTTCCCGTCAGTAGTGAAGAGAGCGCTCCCAGCACGGCTCCGGCCGTGATAAAGACCGCGAACATGATCGCCGGAAGTACAAAAACAATGGAACCCATGGAGCTGGAATTGGGATTGTAGCCTTGCTTGATTTTCAGGATTTTCCCGCGGTTTTTCTTTTTTGGGGAGTTATTCCTCATGAAATCCATCCTGAATTGTAGATGATGAAGAGCGCCATCACCAGGAAAAGAAAGGAGAATCCCAGCTTGACTGCGGCTATGTGTCTCCGGAACAGCTCTCCCAGTTTTTGGGAGGTGAGGCCAAAGAAAACAAACGTGAAGACGCCGATCAACGGAATGATGAACGCGATATTATAGAGGGAAAGGTAGGCGACGGCCGCTACCCTGTGCCGCGGATCGGCGATCATGGTGACAATTGGGATGTAGACCTGCCCGGTACAGGTGAGTTCCATTCCGGCGATCACCACTCCCAGTCCGAACGAGGCTCCGCCCAACGCCAGACGGTGGCGGGCGAAATGGCGGATTTTTTCGTGAATGCCCGACTTGATGCGGTCCGGCAATTGTAACGTGATATCCGCTGATTGGCCCCGGCGGCATTTGAAATAATCGCTGAGTGACAGGGCCGCTAATACCAGGACAAACGCCAACAGGATTGTATTGACCACTGCGGAAACGATGCCGCCTCGCGACAACGTCCTGGCCACGCCGAAAAACAGGAGGCCCATAAAAAAATAGGTCAAAAAAACAGCCAGGGTGAAGATACCGCCGGTATAGAGCATTTTCTTTCGGGAGGCTCCCACCAGACTGAGATAGGAAATCAAAAAGATAATGGTGGAGAAGGCGCAGGGGTTGAGGCCGTCCAATAATCCCGCTCCCCACACGATGCCGGCGGTAAGGCCGCTGAAGGCTTGTTCGCCCATCGAGATCGTATCGTGCGCTTCCTGGAAGGGCTGGATTCCCCGCTCGATGTATTGGGCCGGACTGGCGCTGAATTCCTGCAATTGGAGAGGAAGCCCCGTCTCTATTTCCCCTTCTCCCCCCAATACGTTGCGTCCCACGAATATCACCGGAATGTCTGCATCCTGCCGGCCGAATTCGGCGCCGGCGTTGAGCAGTAAATCATATGCGCCGGGACGCCCCAGGTCGTAGTAACTCACGCGGATGGCGATGTCGTGTTGCCGGGCCAGGCGCGGTAATATATTGCGCAATAGTTTTTTACAATAACTGCAATCGTATGAAAATAGTAGCAAGGGAAGTTCCCTTCGGCCTTCGCCGCCATTGAGCACCAACTCCT
>JAHELQ010000391.1 GCA_024644125.1 Candidatus Aminicenantota bacterium
TCAGGGCTGAGATGGCGACGCAGAAGGCGAGGATGATCAGGATGGAGAGGGCGGTGTTGCCCAGATTGAGGTTGAAGAAGAGTTTGCCGACGATGACCAGGATGAGGGATTGGATGATTCCGATTGACAGGCGGCCCAGGAACTTGCCGGTCCAGAGTTGGGGGATGGTGACGGAGGAGAACATGATTCGCTTGATGATGCCGCGTTGGCGGTCGAGCATGACGAACACTCCGCCGTAGACCAGCACCATCATCATGATGAACATGATGAGAGTTCCGGGGATGACGTGATCGAAGCCGGCTGGGACTTTGAGGATGGTGTTTTCGGGGAAACGGGATTTTATGGAGAGGATGTTGCGGAATTCGGTTTTTTGGGCGAAGAACGATTCGGTGTCGGGGTGGAGGATGATTTCGGTGATGAGTTTCACCAGGCCCTGGATGATTTTTATTTCCACTTGAGTGGAGGCTTCGATGTTTGAGTTTTCGTTGATTTTCAGGAGGATCTCCTGCGACTTTTTGCCGGCGATGTCGGCGGAGAAGTTGTTGGGGATGTGGAGGTAGCGGATGTAGTCTTCGGGGACTTTGTCGATTGCCGTGATGGTGATGCCGGGGCTCTGGAGTTTTTGGATGAAGTAGTCGCCCCATTGTCCCTCGTCCTGGTTCAAGACCATGAGGGCGGCTGTCATGTCCTGGGTGTCGTTTTTGTAGATGTGCCCGAAGGTCATGATGATGATTAAGGGGAAGATGAGGGTCCAGAACAGAAACATCTTGTCCGTCACCATGAGCTTGAGGTCGATGAAGGCGATATGGAAAATACGGCGCAATTTATTTGAAAGACTCATTGGGTTATCCTTTTGGGTAATAAGATCAATGATACGGCGACAAATAGTAGGCCTGAGGCCAAAAGCACGATGAACGGGAGGATGGGGAAGATGTTTTCCTTGATCATGTTGACACCGCTCAGAAACCAGTAATTGAGGGTGAAGCGGGAGACGGTTTGAAACATCGGGGGCAATTGTTCGACCGGGAGGAAGCTGCCGCCCACTGCGGCGAAGATGAGGATGATGGGGCTTGTGAACGCGCCCGCCTGGTTTTTGTTTTTGAAGAAAGAACTCAGCATGCCGAAAAAACCTGCTGTGGAGAATAGTGTGACTGCGGCGAAGGGTAGCAGGTATAGATAGGAGCCCCAGTCGATTCCAAAAAACACCATGCCTATGAGGATGATGAGGATCAGGGTGCAAAGGCCCATCAACCACCCGCTGAGGAGTTTGGCCAGGATGTATTGGTGCGGCTCGATGGGGGAGAACCACATGCGGCGGAGCGTTCCGTCCTCTTTTTCTGTGAGGATTTCCCGCAGGAATATCTCGACGATGAAGAGGAGGAACATGAACGACAGGCCGGGCAGGAAGTAGGAAAAAATGTTGAAGTCTGGTTCGTCCTCTTTTTTTTCTTTCTCTTTTTGCTCTTTTTTGAGTTTGATCAACAATGGCGAGAGCACTTGTTTTAAGGTGACGATCTTTTCCTTCGATTTTTCGAGATGGGGAACCAATTCTGCCACCGCCAACGTCTCCACCGGAGTGTCTAGTAGCTCTTCGATGCCGTCGATCTCTTCATCGAAGACCTGGATAAAGGCGGACACGCCGACAGCCATGGTGTTGAGGAATTCCTCGACTATCGAAGGGAGGAATCGCTCCGAAGGATTCTTCACCAGGTCGAGGGCGATGGTCTTGCCGTCGAATAGGTCGCGGGTAAATCCTTTGGGAATGATCGCCATGGCCGACGCCTTGCCTTTTTGCATCGATTTTTCGCCTACCACCTCTTCCACCATGGAGATCTGGAACATATCTTTGAGTTCAGGGGCGTCAAACGCGCTAATCAGGATCTTGGCGGCGAATTCCTTGTCCAGATCCACGATCAAGAGCTTAATCTTTGGCAAGGACGAGCCGTCGCTGGCGGGGGAAAACACGGCGCCGAAAATGGCTGTCATGATGATTGGAATCGACAGCAGGATCAAAATCCCCCAGGGAGATTTCAGGCGCCGCTGAAAGTCTTTTTTTAGAATCAGGCTGATGCGTCTCAATCTCTCAAGCTCCTGCCGGTTAATTTCAAGAAGACTGCTTCGAGGTTCGGGGACTTGATCTTGATGTCCGTGATCTCGATTGTGTTCTGGAAAAGGTGGGACAGGACGGCGGGCAATTGGTCGGTGTCGTCGAGGGCGATGGTGACGATGCCGTCTTCGACCGCAAGAATGTCTGCTGCCGGTAATTTTTCGATGACCGGTACGATCCGGCTGGATTCGAAATCGCCGCTGATATCCACCACCTCTTTTTCCTCCACCAGTTTAACCAACTGCTCCAATGTGCCGGATGCGAGAATGCTGCCTTTGTCCATAATGGCGATGCGCTGGCAAATCTCTTCCACTTCGGACAACTGGTGGGTGGTGAAGATCACGGATGTTCCCTCCATGCCGACCTTTTTGATGATGTCCAGGATCCGCACCTTCGCCTGTACGTCGATGCCGACTGTGGGTTCGTCCAGCAGCAGGAGTTCCGGTTGGTGGATGAGGCCGATGGCGATGTTGAGCCGACGCTTCATGCCGCCGGAGAAGTTTTTCACCGGTTCTTTGCTGCGGGTGGAGAGCTCCACTATGTCTAACAATTGCAATGCCCGTCGTTTTAACTCCTTTGGGGGGATGTTGTAGAGGCCGCCCCAGAAGAGCAGGTTGTCCATGGCGTTGAGGTCCTCGTAAAAGGCCATGTCCTGCGGCACGATGCCGATGTCGTTTTTAAGGCGGCGGTTGGCGAACAAGTCTTCCCCTTTGAAGCGGACGGTGCCGCTAAAATCTTTGACTGTGCCGGACAAGATCGAAATGAGCGTTGTCTTGCCGGCGCCGTTCGGACCCAGGAGACCGAAGATTTCTCCTTTATGAAGGGTAAATCCCAATTGGTCCAGGGCCTTGATATCGTTGTAATACTTTGAAATATCCTTAATTTCCAGAATTGGTTGTTCCATGCGGCCATTGTATCACGGAATCGAGCGAGTCTCAATGAAGAGGGTACGCGAAAAGCAACGATTTCGATTATCTTTTTCCGGATGGCGTTCTCGATAAGCCGCTTTGATTGTTGGGGTCGCCATTGGGTTGTGAAAAAAAATTGTGTGAGTTGATTGCAAAAAAAGTGGTTATGGGTTATAAATAGCGATGATGGAAACTAACGAGACAATTTATAAAGCGGAAAACCAGGAAATGGAAAAACGTTTTTGGGAAAATCTGGAACAGGCCCCCAAAACGTTGAGCGAATACCTGGAATTGGCGGTGAAAAAATACTCGGGTAGCCCGGCGATGGGCATGGCCATGGAAGAACCCATGACCTACCAGGAGTATTACAACCGGGTGTTGACAGTAGCGGACCTATTGCTGAGCGAAGGCGTGATGCAGGAAGACAAAGTCGCAATATTAGGAGAAAATTCACCCAATTGGAGCATCAGTTACTTCGCCATTCAAAAAATCGGCGCCATCGCGGTCCCGATTTTGCCGGATTTTCCCGAATCGGATATCCGTCACATTTTGAGTGATTCGGAAGTGAAGATTCTATTCACCACCCAGCGGCAACTGGAGAAAATCGGTGACCTGGACAACACCAGAGTGCGAAGCATTATCGCGTTGGATGATTTTGAAACCGACCGTCTGGAATTGCGGGGCGGCCCCCTGTCATTGAAAGTCGAGACGTTCTCGAATGTCGTGGAGCGGGCCCGGGAATTTATGAAGCGCATCCAGGAAACGATCGGTTTGAAAACCCGGGTGGTCAAGGGCACCGACACCGCGTCGATCATTTATACTAGCGGTACTTCCGGTAATTCGAAGGCGGTGATGTTGTCGCACAGGAATTTTATCGCCAATGTGACGGCTATGAATCTTTTGATTCAAATACCCCAGGGCAGCACGTTTTTATCGATTTTACCATTGCCCCATGTGTATGAGTTCACCCTCGGATTACTCCTGGCCATGAGTTACGGCGGTAGGATCGTCTATCCGGGCAAACCCCCCACACCCGCGATACTTGAAAAGGTGTGCAAGGTGGAGCGGCCCAATGTCATTTGCGCGGTGCCGTTGATCCTCGAGAAAATTTACAAAAAAAAGGTGTTACCGGTCCTGGAAAAAGGAGCCATGGTCAAGCTGCTGACCAAGATTCCCGGCATCAAACATAAGATCTACGGGAAAATCCGTGACAAATTATTGGAATTTTTCGGCGGCCAATTGGAAGTGATGTCTATCGGCGGCGCCCCCTTCAACCAGGAAGCGGAAAAGTTCTTCCGCGGTTGTGGATTCCCCTATCTTGTGGGGTATGGTTTGACTGAAACGTCGCCTTTGTTGGCAGGCGGTCCCTGGGGCGACAAATCCATTAAAATTACGTCCACCGGAAAAGTGACTCCCGGTTGCGAAATCAAAATTATGGACGCCCACCCGAAGACCGGAATCGGCGAAGTGGTGGCGCGCGGCCCCAATGTGATGAAAGGGTATTACAACAATCCGGAAACGACAAAAGAGGTATTGGACGACGATGGTTGGTTCAAGACTGGAGATCTCGGCCGCTTCGATAAAAACCTCAATCTTTACATCACCGGCAGAAGTAAGAACATGATTTTGATGTCCAACGGCGAGAACATCTTCCCGGAGGCCATCGAGGAAAAACTCAATGCCCAAATGCATGTGGTGGAATCTCTGGTGGTGGAGAATAACAAACAACTGGAGGCCTGGATCTACCTGGATTACGATCTCATCGACGCGGAAACCGCCGGAAAATCGGTGAAACAGCGGCATGAGTACATCCATCAAATTCTCGCCAATCTGAAGGAGTCGGTAAACCTGCAGTTGTCCTCTTTTTCCAGGCTGGTTCGTATGGTGGAGCAGAAAGAGGCGTTTGTAAAAACCGCCACCCAAAAAATCAAGCGTTACCTGTACTCACACAATCAGGACGACTAACACCAGGCACACATGCATCACCATTCTCATAATCACAGTCATACCGAAAACAGTGTGAATGAGAGGAACCTCGTGTTCACCATCATTCTCAACGCCGTGATAACGGTGGTGGAGGTGGCGGGCGGCATCGTTTCCGGGAGTTTGTCGCTTTTGTCCGACGCCCTTCACAATTTTAGCGACGCGTTGGCTGTGTTTGTCAGCCTATTGGCGTTGAGAATCAGCCGCAAACCCCGGACTCCGCAAAAGACATTCGGCTACAAACGGGCGGAAATCCTGGCGGCTCTGGTGAATGCCGCCGTTTTGGTGGGCATCTCCCTGTTTTTATTTAAGGAGGCCTATCTTCGCTTCATCGAGCCTGTAGCCATCAAGGGAATGGTCATGGGCGTC